>JBAXRL010000043.1:0-12528 GCA_037131205.1 Actinomycetes bacterium
GCCGCTCTCGCGGCCCTCGAGGCGGAGCGCGGCGTCATCAACGACCTCAACGTCTATCCGGTGCCGGACGGCGACACCGGCACCAACCTCGCGCTCACCGTGCGCGCCGTCCTCGAGGAGCTCCAGCAGAGCGACGTCGAGGGCATCCCGGCGGTGGCCGCCGCCGTCACCAAGGGCTCGCTCATGGGCGCCCGCGGCAACTCCGGCGTCATCCTCTCGCAGATCGTACGCGGCCTCTGTGACGTCTGGGGCCGCTCCGAGGACCTCACCACGGCCGATTTCAAAGAAGCTCTGTCCGAAGGCGCCATCAGCGCCTATCGCGCCGTCAAGGAGCCCGTCGAGGGCACCATGCTCACGGTGATCCGCAAGATGGCCGAGGCGGCGCAGAGCGTGCCCGATACGCTGGGCCTCGACAGGCTCCTTGTCGCCGTCGAGGAGGCCGGCAGAGTGGCGGTCGAGAAGACGACCGCGCAGCTGCCGGCCCTGCAGAAGGCCGGCGTCGTCGACGCCGGCGGATACGGGCTGCTGGTGCTCTTCCGCGGCCTGGCGGTCGGCATCGCCGAGCTCATGCACGCCGGCATCGCCGTCTCGCTGGCGCGGGTCGCGCTGCGCACGGGGGAGGGCGGCGCCCCGAAGGCGCCGCCGCCGCACGAGGCCTCCGCGCTCTCCGCGTACCGCTACTGCACCAGCCTGCTCATCACCGGCGAGGCCATCGACCAGGCGGCGTTCGAGGCCTTCCTGCTGCCCATCGGCGACAGCGCCCTTGTGGTCGGCGACCAGCGCATGGTCAAGGTCCACGTACACACCAACGACCCCGGGGTCGTGCTCAGCGAGGCTCTCAAGCTGGGCGCCATCGGCGAGGTCGAGATCAACGACATGCACGAGCAGACCAAGGCGCGCGACGAGCGCCTGCAGGGCCGGCCCCAGCTCGCCCAAGGCACGGTGGTGGTGGCCGTGGTCGCCGGCGAGGGCAACAAGGCGCTGTTCCGCGAGCTCGGCTGCCACGCCGTCGTCGACGGCGGCCAGTCGATGAACCCGAGCGCCGCGCAGCTTCTCGAGGCGGTGGAAGCCCTGGGCGCCGAGGAGGTCGTGCTGCTGCCCAACAACGGCAACGTCATCCTCACCGCCGAACAGGCCGCCGGCATGAGCGCACGGCACATCGCCGTCGTGCCCTCGACGTCCATCCCCGTGGGCCTGGCGGCCATGGTCGCCTTCGACGCCGGCGGCGACGCCGTGGGCAACGCGCGCGCCATGCAGGACGCCATCGAAGGCGTACACTCCGCCGAGGTCACGCGCGCGGTGCGCGATTCGGAGCTCGACGGGGTAGAGGTCCGCAAGGGCCAGGCCATGGGCCTCGTCGATGGGCGCCTCGTGGCCTCCGGCGAGGAGATCGAAGAGGTCTTCGGCGGCGTGCTCCAGGAGTTCGCCCGCGTCGAGGCCGAGCTCGTCACCATCCTCACGGCCCTCAACGGGTCGGGCGTGAGCCGCGCGCGGCTCGAAGAGCTGGCCGCGCGGCTCACGCCCGACGCCGAGGTCCATTTCCACGAAGGTGGTCAGCCCTTGTACCCTATCCTTGCGAGCGCCGAATGACCGACTTGCTCACCCTCGCCAACACGGCCATCGTCCTCGACTCCACCTGCGACCCGTCGCCGGGGTTCTTCGACAGGCCCGGCCTGTACATGGCGCCGCTCAAGGTGCACTTCGGCGACGAGACCTTTCGCGACGGCGTCGACATGACCTACCAGGAGTTCTTCGCCAAGCTCGAGGCGTCGGAGGTGCTGCCCACCACGTCGCAGCCCACCGCCGGGGAGTTCCTCGCCGTGTACGAGGAGGCCAGGCGGAGCTACGACCACGTCTTCTCGCTGCACATCTCCGGCGAGATGAGCGGCACCGTGCGGTCCGCCGAGCAGGCCGCTGAGCAGATCGACGGCGTCGAGGTCTACGACACGCGCACCGTCACGACCGCGCTCTGCCTCCTCGCCGAGCGCCTGCGCGCCCGCCTCGAGCCGGGCTGCACGCGCGACGAGGCGCGCGCCTACATCCAGTATTTCATCGACCACTGCGGCTTGATGATCCATGCCGCCACCCTCGAATACCTGCGTCGCGGCGGGCGCATCGGCCGCGCCGCCTCGCTGGTCGGCGGCGTCTTCGACATCAAGCCGCTCATCTGTGGCGCCGACGGCACGCTGCAGAGCTACGCCAAGGTGCGCGGCCTCAAGAAGGCCATGGCCGGCATGCAGCGCTTCGTCGAGGAGAACAGCAGGCCCGACGACGAGGTGTACTTCGTCACCATCGACGCCATCAACGAAGAGGAGCCGCGGCTCATCCGCGAGATGATCGAGCGTGTGCGGCCCAATTCTCACTTCGTGATGGCCGGCCACGTGGCCGCCGTGGTCGGCACGCACATCGGCCCGGGGACCGCCGCGTTCGCTCTGATCGCGGAGTGACCGAGCCCGCACTCCCGCCGCGCTTCGGCGGCGGCCGCTACCACGAACGGCCGCCCACCCCGCGACTCTTCTTCGACCCGGCCACGCTCGCCACTCCGCTGGCCGAGCTGGAGCAGGTGACGAAGCCCGTCGCCCGGCGTCTCGCGGCCTTCGGCCTCGAGGCCGTGGGCGACCTCATCGACCATTATCCGCGGCGCTACGAGGACTTCCGCGACCGCAAACGCATCCGCGACCTCAGAGTCGGCGAGGAGGCGACGGTGCGCGGCGTCGTCGGACGCATCGTCGCCGAGCGCACCGCGAGGCGCCGCGTGGACGTCGTGCGCGTCGTGCTCAGCGACGAGACGGGCGCCATCGAGGCCGTGTGGTTCAATCAGCGGTACCTCGTCAAGGTCCTGGCCGAGGGCATGCGGCTCAGCGTGCGGGGCACGTACCGGCCGCGGGGCGGCCGCTCGTCGTTCGTCGTCAAGAGCCATGAGATCCTCGAAGAGGAGGAGGGCGACTCCATGCACACCGAGGGGATCGTCCCGGTGTACCCCGCCAGCGAACAGGTGTCGGCGCGTCTGCTGCGCGGCCTCCTGCGGGCCGTGCGGCCGGCGATGCGCCGGCTCCCCGACCCGCTGCCCGCCGCGCTCCGCGCGCGCGAAGGCCTGCCGACGCGCGCCGACGCCACCGTGGCCGTGCACCTGCCGCGCGACCTGGACGAAGCCGCGGCCGCGCGCGCCCGCCTTGTGCTCGAAGAGCTGCTGCTGATGCAGGTGGGGCTGCTGCTCCACAAGGGCGAGCAGCAGCGCCGCGCCGCGGCGCCCGCCCTCGCCACTCCGTCGGACCTGAGCCGGGCTTTTCTGGAGGGCCTGCCGTTCGCGCTCACCGCGCACCAGCTCCAGGCGCTGGATGAGCTCGATGCGGACCTCGCGCGCACGGTGCCGATGCGTCGCCTGCTTCAGGGCGATGTGGGCTCGGGCAAGACGGTCGTGGCGCTCTACTGCCTCGTGCGCGCCGCGGAAGCCGGCTTTCAGGGAGCGCTCATGGCCCCCACCGAGACGCTGGCCATCCAGCACGCCGAGACGGCGGCGCGCCTCGCCGGGGTCCTCGGCCCGGCCGAGCTGCTGACCGCGGCTCTCAGCGCCAGGGAGCGGCGGGCCGCGCTCCAGAGGATCGCGAGCGGCGCGGCCCGCCTCGTGATCGGCACGCACGCGCTGCTCCAGGAGGACGTGAAGTTTGCCGGCCTGGGCCTGCTGGTCGTCGACGAGCAGCATCGCTTCGGCGTGGAGCAGCGCGACGCCCTGGTGCGGCGCGCCGAGCGCGGCGGCCGCGCGCCGCACGTCCTGCACATGACGGCTACGCCGATCCCGCGCACTCTGGCGCTCACCGTGTACGGCGACCTCGACGTGACCACCATCGCGGGGTCGCCCGCCGGCCGTCAGCCGGTCGTCACGCGTCTTGTCGATGAGAGCCGGCGCGAGGTGGGCTACGACTTCGTGCGCGAGCAGATCGCCGGAGGGCGCCAGGTCTACGTGGTGTGTCCGGCGATCGACGAATCCGACGCGATCTCGGCGGCCACCGCCCTGGCCGAGGCGCGGCGCCTGCAGGCCGGGCCGTTCCGCGACAGCCGCGTGGCTGTGGTACACGGGCAGCTCAAGTCGGCCGAACGCGACGCCGTGATGCACGCTTTCAAAGCCGGGGAGGTGCAGGTGCTGGTCTCCACCAGCCTCATCGAGGTCGGCATCGACGTGGCCAACGCCTCGGTGATGATCGTCGAGGGCGCCGAGCGCTTCGGCCTCGCCCAGCTCCACCAGCTGCGCGGCCGCGTGGGACGGGGGACGGCCAAGTCGTACTGCCTGCTCTTCTCGCAGGCCGAGACCGGCGCCTCGCAGGCGCGGCTCGAGGCGCTGCTCGAGACCAACGACGGTTTTGCGCTCGCCGACCGCGATCTCGAGATCCGCGGCGAGGGCCAGGTGATGGGGGCGCGGCAGGCGGGCGTGCCCGAGCTCAAGCTCGCCCGCCTGGCCCGCGACCGCGCGGCGCTGCTGCGCGCCCGCGAGCTCGCCGCGCAGATCATCGCCGCCGACCCCGGCCTCAGCGACCCGGTCAACGCGCCGCTGCGCGCCGCCGTCGATGGCGCCTTCGGCCACGAGCTCGCCTGGCTGCTCAAAGCCTGACCGGGCGGGCGGCCGCGCTCCCGTATACTTCACACATGCGCACCCCCGAGCTCATCGCCACGCACACCAACACCGACTTCGACGCCTTCGCGGCGATGGTCGCGGCGCACAAGCTCTACCCGGAGGCGGCCGTCTGCCTCGGCGGCGCCGTGAACCGCAACGTGCGCGAGTTCCAGGCGCTGTACGCCGACCTCATCCCCGTCGTGGACCCGGGCGACGTCGAGCGCGACAGCGTGCGCCGCCTGATCCTCGTCGACACGGTCCATGCCAACCGCCTCGGTGACCTCGGCGACCTCTGCGGCCGCGAGGGCGTGCAGGTCGTGGCCTTCGACCATCACACTCACAAAGGCGACCTGCCGGCCTTCATCCCGCCGGACAATCTCGTGACCTCGTCCGACGGCTCGCTGGTCACGCTGCTCGTACGCATCGTCGCCGAGCGCGGCATCCCCATCACGCCCTTCGAGGCGACCGTGTTCGCCCTCGGCATCCACGAGGACACGGGGTCGCTGGCGTTCTCCACCACGACCCCCGCCGACGCCGAGGCCCTGGCGCTGTGCATGCTGCGCGGCGCCGACACGGCGCTCCTCGAGAAGTGGCTGGCCAATCCGCTCACCAGCGCGCAGCGCCGTACGCTGGCGGCCGCGCTCGAGGCCGCCGAGGAGCTCCCCGTCGCCGCGGCGACGGTACTGGTCTCGGCGCTTCGCCAGGACCTCTACGTGGAAGGCGTGAGCGTGGTGGCGCACCGCGTCATGGACCTCACGGGCTGCGACGCCTACTTCCTCCTCGTGGCCATGGAGAACCGCGTGTTCGTCACGGCGCGCAGCCGTGGCGGCCGCGTGGACGTCGCCAGGGCGCTGGCCGCGGTGGGCGGCGGCGGCCACTCCGCCGCCGCCTCGGCGGTGGTCAAGGACCGCCCGCTGGACGACGTCGTGGCGGCCGTGAGCGCGGCGGTCCCCGCCGCCCTCGCCGCCGTGCGCACGGTGCGCGATGTGCTCGCGCCGCTGCCGCCGCCGGTCGAGCTCTCGACGAGCATCGACGAGGCGGCGCTGCGCTGCCGCCGCGAAGGCCTCGGCGGCGTGGTCGTCACGGACGCCGGCCGGCTCGTCGGTAAGGTGGCGCTCGCCGACCTCGAGCGCGCCGCCACGCACGGGCTCGGCCACGCCCCCGTGAAGGCGGTCATGACCGCGCGCGTGACGGTGCTCGCCGCGGACACGCCCCTCGAGCACGCCGCCGCGCGCATCGCCCAGGAGGAGATCGGCTGGGCGCCCGTGGCGCGCGACGCCTCCGCCGCGCAGATCGCCGTCGATGACCTGCTCGGGGCGGCCACGCGGCGCGCGGTGGCCGGCGACGTGGGCGCGCCGGAGCCGCCGGCGCCGGTGGTGGCCAACCTCGCCGGACCCCTGGGGGAGCTCGGCCTGGACGGGCTGCTGCGCCAGATCCAGGCGGTCGCCGCCGGCGTCCGCGGCGTGTACCTCGTCGGCGGCGCGGTCCGCGATCTGCTCCTCGGCGAGCCCGGCTTTGACGTCGACATCGCCGTCGAGGGCGACGGCATCGCCCTGGCGAGCGACCTCGCCGCGCGTCTCAAAGGCCATGTGCGCCCCCACGCGAAGTTCGGCACGGCCGTCGTCGTGACCCACGATGCTTCCGGCCGCCGGCGGCGGGTGGACGTGGCCTCGACCCGTTCCGAGTCGTACGCCTACCCCGCGGCGCTCCCCAAGGTGGAGCACGCGGGCATCCGCAGCGACCTGGCACGGCGCGACTTCACGATCAACGCGATGGCGGTCTCGCTCAAGCCCGAGACCTACGGCGACCTTCTCGACTACTTCGGCGGCATGACCGATCTCGCGGCGCGGCGCATCGTCGTGCTGCACAACCTCAGCTTCATCGAAGACCCCACGCGCGTGCTGCGCGCCATCCGCTACGAGAACCGCTACGGGCTGCGCATGGACGCGCACACTCTCAACCTGGCGCGCGCCTGCTGCGCCATGGACCTTGTCGGCGACCTGTCCTCGGCGCGTCTCCGCGACGAGCTCATCGCTCTGCTCGAGGAGGAGAAGGCCGATTTCTCGCTGCGTCGCATGGAAGGGCTCGGCCTCACGCCCTCGATCCACGGCCGCCTGCGCGCCGGCGTCACGACGCGCGCACTCGTGCAGCGCGGCGACCGCGCGCGCGCCGCCCACCACCTCGAGGGCGAGGCGCCGCGCTGGCGCCTGCGCCTGGTCTGGATGCTCCGCGACCTCGAGCCCGAGGAGATCGCCATGTGGGCCGAGCGCATGCGCATCCGGCGCCGCGACGCCGAGGTGCTCGAAGGCGCGCTCGTCGTGGGCCGGCGCCTCGTGGACAGGGTCGCGAGAGGGCCCAGCGAGGCGGACCTGTACGAGCTCGCCCACGGCCAGCCGCTGGAGGCCGTCCTCGCCGCCATGGCGCTCGACGAGACGGGCATCGCCGCCGACCGCCTCGGGCGCTTTCTCGACGTCACCCGCCACGTCAAGCTGGCGATCGGCGGCGAGGACCTTCTGGCGTTGGGCTTTGAGGCCTCGCCGCAGATGGGCGAGGTGCTGCGCAGCGTCCTGCACCTGCGCCTGAACGGCGTGCTGCGCGGCCGCGACGACGAGCTCGCCGCCGCGACGAGGCTGCGCGGATGACCGACAACGGCCTCTTCCTGCGCTTCCTCGTGACGCTGCCGCTGCTGCTCGTCAGCCTCGTGGTCCACGAGCTGGCCCACGGCTGGATGGCTTGGAAGCTCGGCGACCCGACGTCCAAGCTTCACGGCCGGCTCACGCTGAACCCGCTCAAGCACCTTGACGTGTGGGGCACCGTGGCCCTGGTCGTGACCTTCGTGGGCTCCGGCGGCAGCTTCTTCTTCGGCTGGGCGAAGCCGGTGCCGGTCGACCCGCGCTACTTCAAGGACCCGCAGCGAGGGATGATGCTGGTGGGCGCGGCCGGGCCGGCGGCCAACTTCGCCCTCGCCCTGGTCGCCGCCGGCCTCGTCTGGCTCACCTACACCTGGAGCCTCTTCGCGGCGCAGGCGCTCGCCCTGGCCTTCGTGCTCAACGTCGTGCTCGGCGTCATCAACCTGATCCCCATCCCTCCGCTGGACGGGTCGCGGGTGGTCGGCGGCTTCCTCCCCCGCGACCTGTACCTGCGCTGGGTCGACCTCGACCGCTACGGGAACTTCGTCTTCATGGGTCTGCTGGTGGTCATGCTGGCGGCGCCGCAGGTCTTCGAGTCCACGATCGGCAGGGTTCTCGACTGGTCGTATGCCCTGCTGCCCGGGGGCTGAGAGCATGGGCGCAGGCTTCGCCCTGGAATGGCGTGAAGCCGGCGGCCTGCGATGGCTGCAGTGGGAGGGCGCCGGGGTGGCCGCCGCCTTCCCGACGAGGGCAGGCGGCGTCTCGCCGGCGCCGTACGACTCTCTCAACCTCGGCCTCTCGGTCGCTGACGCGCCGGCCAACGTGCTGGAGAACCGGCGGCGCTTCTGCGCCGCCGTCGGTCTCGCGCAGGAACGGCTCGTCGTGCCCGGCCAGGTGCATGGCGTCGCGCTCGCCTGGGTGGGGCAGGCCGAGGCCGGGCGCGGGGCCTTCGACCGCGAGTCGGTGATCCACGACTACGACGGCCTGCTGAGCGCCGCGCCCGGCCTCGGCCTTGTGGTGAGCTACGCCGACTGCGTGCCCGTGGTGATCGCCGCGCGCGGCGCACACGGGCCCGAGCTCGCCATCGTGCACGCCGGCTGGCGCGGCATGCTGGCCGGCATCGTCGGGCAGACGGCCGCGGCGCTGGCGCGCCGCGGCCGCCTGCTGGGCGCGGTGATAGGCCCCAGCATCGGTCCCTGCTGTTTCACCATCGACGAGGGGCTGCGCAAGCGCTTCGCCGAGCGCTTCCCGGGCTCCGCCGGCGAGAGCACAGTGGACCTCTGGGACTGCGCCGAGCGCGATCTTGAGGCCGCCGGCGCGCCGACGGCGGCCATCTCCGTCGTGGGCCTCTGCACGTCGAGCGACGGACGTTTCTTCTCGCACCGCCGCGACCGTGGGACGACGGGCCGTCATCTCGCGGTCGCCTGGCGGCAGGAAGCGTGAGACGCTTCCAGAAGTAGGCGCCTGAGGAGGCCGTCGGTGGTACAGCAGTTCGTCCCCAAGGCAGAGGTCGTGCGCGAGCGCTTCGCGGAGGTGAGCGGCCGGGTCGCCGCGGCGGCCGCCGTCGCCGGGCGCGACCCGGCGGAGGTCCGCATCCTCGTGGCCACCAAGTACGTGGCCGCCGAGCACCTGGGCGCGCTGCGCGACGCGGGCATCAGATTGATCGGTGAGAATCGCGCCCAGGATCTGGTGGCCAAACACGAGATGTACGGCGACGCCTTCGACTACCACTTCATCGGTCACCTGCAGAGCCGCAAGACCAGGCTCGTGGCGCCTCTTGTGAGCCTCATCCACTCGGTCAGTACGATGAGCGTCGTGGAGGAGCTCGAGGCGCGCGCCGCGCACGCCACCGAGGTGCTGCTCGAGGTCAACATCGCCGGCGAGGACAGCAAGAGCGGCGTCGCGGCGGACGCGGCGGATGCGTTTCTCGAAGCGGCCGCGGCCTGCGGCAAGGTGCGCTTCCGCGGGCTGATGTGCATGCCGCCCCTGTCCGACGACGCCGATACGGTGCGTCCGTATTTCGCGCAGACCCGCGAGCTGGCGCGGCGACTTTCGTCAACGTGGCGGGGAACGTATACTTTCGACCAGCTATCGATGGGTACGAGCGCCGACTACCAGGCCGCCGTGCAAGAAGGGGCGACCATCGTGCGCATCGGCAGCGTGCTCTTCTGACCCGCTAGGGAGGAACGCATGGGCCTGGGCGATACGTGGCACAAGGTAGCGGTCTACTTCGGCATCGCCGACGACGAGACCGACTACGACGAGGACGAGACACTGGCTCCCCACGAGGAGCTCGAACGCTCGTACCAGGAGCGGCCGAACGTGCGCAAGCTCGACGGCGGCCGCAGCCGCAACGAGTACGACGACATCTTCGCCGACGAGCCGCGGCGCCGCACTCCGTCGTCGTCGCAGGTGGTGCGCGCCATCGCGCCGGTGCGCCCCGCGAAGGTCGAGGTCAATCTGGTCATCCCCAAGATCTTCAACGATGCGCAACAGATCGCCGACAAGTTCAAGGTCGACGTCCCGGTGATCGTCAATCTGCAGGGCGCGGAGATCGATCTCGCCAAACGGCTCATCGACTTCTGCAGCGGCCTCACCTACGCGCTCGACGGCGGCATGCAGCGCGTCGGCGACAAGATCTTCCTGCTCACGCCGCGCAACGTCGAGGTCTCGGCCGAGGAGCGGGCGCGCCTCATTGAGAAGGGTTTCTTCAATCAGTTCTAGCTCGCCGACGCGGCCGTGAACGTCGGTCTCATCGGCGCCGGGCACATCGCGCGCGCTCTGGCCGAAGGCTGGAGCCGGGCGGACGTGCCCGGCCCCCCGTCTCTCGTCTTCTTCGATGTCGATGCGGCCAAGGCCCGCGATCTGGCCGCCGCGTGCGGCGGCGCGGCCGCTGCCACGGCGGCCGCGCTCGTGGCCGCCGCCGACCTGGTGATCGTCGCCGTCCGCCCCCAGCACGTCGAAGGCGTGCTCCAGGACATGGGCGTCGCCCTCGGCGAGCGCCCTGTGGTGTCGGTGGCGGCGGGCGTGTCGCTCGCCAGGCTGCGGGCGGCGCTGCCGACGGGCGCCCGCGTCGCGCGCGTCATGCCCAACGTCGCCGCCGCTCTCGGTCTGGGCGTCTTCATGCTCGTGCCCGGCACGCTCGGGCGCGGCGTCGCCGAGGTGGACGACCTCTTCGCTCTGGCCGGCGACGTCGTCGAGGTCGACGAAGCGCTGTTCGACGCGGCCACCGCCGTGGCCGGCTGCACGCCCGGGATCATCGCCTATCTCGTCGAGGCGTTCGCGGCCGCCGGTGTGGCTCACGGGCTCGCCGCGGACGTGGCCGTGCGGCTCGCCGTGTCCGGCGTGTACGGGGCGGCCGCCATCGTCGCCCGCGAGGGCGATCCGGCGGCCGTGCTCGCCGCCGCCGCCACGCCGGGCGGCATGACCGCGGCGGCCGTCGAGAAGCTGGAAGAGCGCGAGCTGGCCTTGACGGTCGATCGCGCGGTGGCCGCCGCCATCGCGCGCGCCCAGGAGCTCGCGTGACGGCGGCGCGCCAGAATGAGAAGAATGAGAACAGGGATGACGACGATTCGCGGCGCGGGCTGCGCCCGCGAAGGGAGAACCGCATGAAGCTCACACCGCTGGACATCCGGCACAAGGAGTTCAAGCGCGGCATGCGCGGCTACGCCGACGTGGAGGTCGATGAGTTCCTCGACGAGGTCGCCGACGAGTTCGAGCGTCTGTTCAAGGACAACATCGACCTCGAGGAGCGCGTGGAGACGCTCGAAGCCCAGCTCGCGGGCTACAAGCGCATCGAGGAGACCCTCCAGAAGACCCTGGTCTCGGCGCAGGTCAGCGCCGACGACCTCATGCAGAACAGCGCCAGGGAGGCCCAGCTGATCCTGCACGAGGCCGAGCTCAAGGGGCGCCAACTGGTCGACGAGGCCTACAGCGAGCGCCAGAGCATCGAGCAGTCTCTGGGCACGCTCAGGGGCGCCGAGCAGGACTTCCGCTTCAAGTTCCGCCAGTTGCTGGAGGGCTACCTGAGGCGCGTCGAGGAAACCCCGGCCGACGTCTCCATGACGCCTGCGGAAGGTATGGCCCAGGACGAGTTCGCGCGCCACGCCGAGGCCATCAAGCAGGCCATCGCCCGCGAGGAGACCCCGCCGGCGGCGCCCGAGCAGGCGGCAGGGCCGGCGGCGCCCGAGCAGGCGGCAGAGCCGGCGGTGGACGTGACCGCCGAGGTACCGGCGGCGGCCGCCGCGGCGGCGGCGTTCGCGGCTTTCGCCGAGGAGGAGCCTCCCGAGTACCCGCTCGCCCCCGCTCCGGCGCCCGCGCCGGACCTGCCCACCGAGCCGGGGCCCGGGGCCGCCGAGCGGCCGCCGGCCAGGGCGCGCATCCTGTTCGGCGAGACCGACGATCTGCTGGCGGACATCGACAGCGGGGTGAACGAGAACGAGTTCAAGTGGTGAAGAAGGGCCGCTGCGCGCGACCGCCGACGGCGTGAGCCTGGCCGTCTGGGTCACGCCGGGGGCGCCGCGCAGCGAAGTCGTGGGCGTCGTCGATGGCCGCCTGCGCCTGCGGCTGGCGGCCCCCGCCCACGAGGGCAAAGCGAACGCGGAGCTGATCCGCCTGGTGGCGCAGACGCTGGGGATTCCGCGGCGGAGGGTCGACCTGGCGACGGGTGCGAGCGGCCGCCGCAAGCTGCTGCGCGTCCACGGCGTGACGCTCGACGAAGCGAGGCGGAGTCTCCGCCTCTGAGGGAGGGAGACCAGAATGGCCAGACTCGCCTACTGCAAGATCTGCAAGGCGACTTACCCGTACAACATCGTGGTCAGCGACGGTGGGCGCTCCGGCAAGACCAGGGAGCCCACCTGCCCGATGGGCCACAAGGACATCGAAGAGCTGGATGCGCCGCGCAAGCCGCGTGGCAGGAAGTAGCCGCCGGCTCGGCCTGGCGCTGGCGCTCGCCGCCGGCGTCTTCGTCGCCGACCAGGCCAGCAAGTGGCTGGTGCGCCACGAGGCCGCCCACCTGCCGTACCGGGCAGTGGGCGGCCTGCGTATCGGCCTCACCTACAACTCGGGCATCTCGTTCAGCCGGTTCGCCGGCGCCGGCGTGGTGCTCGTGGTCCTGGTCGCGGCCGTGGCTGCCGGCGTCACGGCGGCGCTCTTCCTGGCGCCGCCGCGGTACCGGCCGGCTCTGGGCGTGATCCTCGGCGGGGCCGTGGGCAACCTCGTCGACCGCCTGCGCTTCGGCGGCGCCGTGGTCGACTTCATCGGCGTGTACGGCTGGCCGTCGTTCAACCT
>JBAXRL010000044.1:0-12326 GCA_037131205.1 Actinomycetes bacterium
CGGCCGCCGGCGCGCCCGCCGGGCGCCCCATTTGTGGATCACCGGCGCCTGAGCGACGGGGATGGTCATGATCCGGCGTTCCGCTACACTCGCCGGGTGGTCGCCCCGGAACCCGGCAGACACGTGCCCGCAGGGCACGAGCAGCGCCGCGCCGCAGGCTCGGCGGCGCTGCTCGTCATCGTCATCGCCTCGTCCATGCAGATCGGCTCGGCGCTGGCGGTACACGTCATCGGCGCGGTGGGCATCGTCGAGGCGCTGTGGCTGCGCACCGCGATCGCCGCGCTGATCCTCGCGGCCCTGCGGCCGCGCTCACTGCGTCTGCCGCCCGCTGGGAGCCGGCTGCCCGTGGCCGCCCTCACGCTTGCTCTGCTGCTCATGAACCTCAGCTTCTACGGGGCCATCAGTAACGCGCCCGTGGGCGTCGTCGTGGCCGTCGAGTTCATCGGGCCGCTGGCCGTGGCGGTGATCGGCACGCGGCGGCCCATCGACTTCCTCTGGATCGGGCTGGCCGGCGGGGGCGTCGTGCTTCTCGCCGGCCCCACCAGCTCGGTGAGTGGTCTCGGCCTGGCCCTCTCCCTGGCGGCCGCCGCCGGCTGGGCCGCGTATCTGCTGCTCGCGAAGCGCGCCGTGAGGGACATGGACCCGCTGCCGGTAACGACGCTGATGCTCGCCGGTTCGGCGGCGCTGCTCACGCCGGTCCTCTTCGCCGGCGGCGTGCAGATCGCCGGGCACGGCTCGGCGCTCGCTCTGGGCGCGCTCGTCGCCGTCTTGTCGTCGGCCTTCCCGTACTTCCTCGAGCTGGTCGCTCTGCGCCTCGTGCGCGCCGCTACGTGGGGCGTGCTGCTCAGCGTCGAGCCGGCGATCGCGGCGCTCGCCGGCTACGTCGTGCTGTCGCAGCGGCTCAGCCTCCTGGAGGTGGCGGCGATGGCGGCCGTGATGGCCGCCGCCGCCGGGGCCAGCTGGAGCAGCGGCTCCGGGGGGAAGACGGCGCTGGACGTGCCGACGGTTTGACGGCGCGCGCGGCCGTCGGCAGAGTACGGGCGGCGGCGGCCTGCCGCCGCGAACGAATCGCCAGAGTCCGCCGCCGCGCACGAATCGCCGCCGCCCGCGGCCGCGGCAGGGTTCGCCGCCCGCGGCGCGAAACCCAAGGACGCCCGTCGCAGGCGGGGGCGCTGTCGCGCCCCCGCTCATGCGGCGCCGCCGGAGGCGCTGTCGCGCCCCCGCTCATGCGGCGCCGCCGGAGGCCGATACACTTCAGTGAGAATGCTCGCGCACACCGACATCAGACGGTTCCTGGCGATGGCCCTTGCCGTTGCCGCCCTGGCGGCGGTCGGCGCCGTCTGCCTCGCGCTGCCCGCGCCGGCCGGCTCCGCCGTCCTGGCCGGCGACCAGGGCGCGATCGACGTCATGGCGCGGGCTCCGGGCTCGCTGGCCAAGCTGCAGAGCGAGGCCCGCCGCACGCGCGCGCAGATGGAGCAGCTCAACGCCGAGATGCAGGCGGTCACGCAGAAGTGGGAGGCCGCGCGTCAGCGGCTCGACGAGGTCAACGCGCAGCTGGTCGCTGCCCGGCGACAGCTGATCCGCTCACGGGACGAGCTCGATCGCCAGCGCGCCCTGGTGGCCGGCCGCATGGCCACCATGTACAAGACCGGCGAGATCACGTGGCTTGACATCGCGGCCTCCGCATCCAGCCTTGCCGACGCCGAGAAGGTGCTCGACTTTCTGCGCAAGATCGCCCTGCAGGACCGCCACGAAGAGACGGAGCTCCAGCGGCTCACCGGCCTGGCGCGGCGCGACGAGAACACCGTGGAGGACGAACGGCAGCAGGCCGTGAAGGCGCAGGCCGAGCTCCAGGACCAGCGCTATGCGGTGGACCAGAAGATCGCGGAGCGCGCCGCTTTGCTCAAAGACGTGGTCGCGCGCATCAAGAAGATCCTCTCGGCGCCCGAGCTGCTCATGAAGGCGGGCGGCAAGGTCACGCAGATCACCTGGGCGCAGGCCTTTGTCAAGAGGCTGGGCATGCCGATGACCGCGGACAACGTGGCCGCCGTCGTGGCCTGGGAGATGGCCGAGGGCGGCCACTGGTACAACACCGCGTACTACAACCCGCTGAACACGACGCAGTCGATGCCCGGCGCGACCATCTTCAACTCGGTCGGGGTCAAGGCCTACAAGAGCTGGGTGCAGGGTCTCGAGGCGAGCGTCATCACCATCAACAACGGCTTCTATGGCGGCATCCTCGCGGCGCTGCGGCGCGGCAACGACGCGCAAGCCGTGGCCGACGCGGTCGCGGCTTCGCCGTGGGGGACGGGGTCGTTCAGCCCGAAACACTGACCCCGCGCAGCGCGGCACGATCGGCGTGATGACGAAGGAGAGGTCGATGGGGGAGGGGTCGATGGATCCAGAAGGTCAGGCGACGCCCGGTCTGCTGTCGCGCGAACGCATCGTCGCGCGGCCGGGCTTCAAGCGCTGGCTGGTGGTGCCCTGCGCGCTCGCCATCCACCTGTGCATCGGCCAGGTGTACGCGCTGAGCGTGTACAAGATCCCGCTCACGCAGATCTTCGGGATCAGCGCGCCGGCGGCCGGCGACTGGACCCAGGGTCAGATCGCCTCGCTGTTCCAGATCGCCATCGTCTTTCTGGGCCTTTCGGCCGCCCTCGGCGGCAAGTGGGTGGAGCGCGTGGGGCCGCGAACCAGCGGGTTCGTCGCGGCCTGCTGCTGGGGCGCCGCCTTTGTCATCGCCGCGCTCGCCATCTCCATCCACAACATCTGGCTGCTGCGCCTGGGCTACGGGGTGGTCGGCGGCTGCGGCCTGGGCATCGGGTACATCACCCCGGTCTCGACGCTCATCAAATGGTTCCCCGACCGTCGCGGCCTGGCGACGGGCCTGGCGATCATGGGCTTCGGCGGCGGCGCCATCATCGCCAGCCCCTTCTCCAAGTGGCTCATGGATCTGTATTCGTCGCCGACCTCCACCGGCGTTGTCGCCGCCTTCCTGACCATGGGCGTCGTGTACATCGCCGTGATGATGGCCGGCGCCTTCGGCTTTCGCGTACCGCCGGCCGGCTGGAGGCCTGCCGGCTGGACCGAGCCCGTGCCCACCAAACGCCACATGAGCACGCGCCGCAGCGTCAGCCCCGGCGAGGCCATCAGGACGCCGCAGTTCTACCTCCTCTGGCTGGTGCTGCTGCTCAACGTCACCGCCGGCATCGGCATCCTCGAACAGGCCTCGCCGATGATCCAGGATCTCTTTGCGGGCCGCGTAACGGCCGGCGGCGCGGCCGTCTTCGTGATGGTGCTCAGCCTGTTCAACATGGGCGGCCGCTTCTTCTGGTCATGGGCCTCCGACTCGCTGGGGCGCAAGCGCACCTACGCCGTCTTCTTCCTCCTGGGGCCGGTGCTGTACGCGACCATCCCGTTCGCCGACAAGACGGACAGCCTGTACCTGTTCGTCCTCTGCACCTGCGTGATCATCTCGATGTACGGCGGCGGCTTCGCCACCATCCCGGCCTACCTCAGCGACATCTTCGGCACGCGCAACGTGGGCGCCATCCACGGCCGCCTGCTGACCGCCTGGTCGGTGGCCGGCATTCTGGGGCCGGCCCTGGTCAACGGCATCCGCGAGCGGCTCATCGACAACGGTGTGGCGCCCTCCGCGGCCTACACGCCGACGATGTACCTGATGGCCGGGCTGCTCCTCGTGGCCCTGGTCGCCGATCTGCTCGTGCGCCCGGTAGCGGCGCGGCACTACATCCCGGAGGACGAGGACGAGGCCTCGGTCGCGGTCAAGGCCGACTCCGAGGCGATGGCGGACGCGAACGCGTGAGCCCGCGCGTCGCCGCCGCCGCAGCCGGCCGGGCGGGTAGTGCGAATCGGTAGGATCTACGCGATTTGAGCGCCCTGCACGCGCACCCCTCCTCTCAGCGCGGCCGGCTTGAGGGACGGGGGCAGGGCGCTGCGCGAGCCTTCCGAGCCGCTGGCGCCCGGCCTCCAGGCCGCTCTGCGCCGGCGGCGACTGCGCGCAGACCGGCCTGGAGGCTTGAGGCGGGTTCATCGTCCATCGTCAGCGCCGCGGGCGCGCGCGTGGGCGCCCGAGGAGGGCAGCGATGCGCCCTGCGGGACGCAGCGCTCGAGCAGCCGCCGGAAGACGTCCGTGCGCTTCTCCCGGCGGCTGAGCCTGTATGGGAGCTCATCGAGGCGGGCCCGCAGGCGCCTCGCGCCGACGCCCTGGAAGACGTCGAGCGTGCGGCGCCTGAAGCTTCAGAGCGCGACGTGCGACCAGGGCGGCCACTCCTCGACGTCGGCGCCTGTGGACATGGCGCGGGGAGGGTGAGCGCAGGCGGCGTCCGCGAGGCGGCGTAGCCGGTCGATCAGGGTCTTCGGACGCCGCACCATCTCCGCCTCCTTGTGGGTCGCTACCCAAGAGGCTGCGGGGGGGCCGGCGGGAAGGGGATGATCATGTGGCTTCTTCCTTATCTCACCGGTTCACGTGCGCCGGGGCGGGGTAGTACTGTGAGGGAAGATAAGGAATTCCGGCAAATCCTTATCTTCCCCCCGGCAACCGAGCCTGCGGACGGCCGCGGGCGACCCGACAGTTAAGGAATCCTTGTCTTCCCTTTTCGTACTACCCCGCGCCGCGGCCGGGTCGCCGCGGCCGGGGTCACCGCGGCCGCCCACGCCCCCGCCGGGCGGTGGGCCGGGAGCGCCGCCGGCTCTGCACCCGCCGGGCGCCCCATTCGCGGCTCGCCGGCGCCTGAGCGACGGGGATGGTCACGACCGGCCTTCCCTCATCTTGCCGTTTCTCGACATGCCGCCCGCCCGCCGGCGATCGTCGCCCGCCCGCCGGCGATCGTCGCCCTGAGGCGTGCCCGCGGTCCAGCGTCTTCGGGGAGCGCGGCCATGCGCGGCGCGCCGCGGCGATTCCCGAGGCCGCCCCGGAGGCGGAGTCCGGCGCGTAGGCCGCCCGCCCGGATTCAAGTGCGCCGCCGCGGATGCCGATTGACTGTCCGGAGGGCGCGCGCGGAGCGACGCCGGAGGCATGGTTCGCAAGGAGGAAGTCATGAGGCTCTTGAGAAGAGGTTCGCCGGTCGGTCTGGTCGCGGCGCTCATCGCGGCGCTTCTGGGGCTCGCGTTGCCGGCGGCGGCGCCCGCCGGCCCCGTGGTCGTCAGGGCGCCGCTCGCTCCGGCTTACTCGGACTATCTGCGGCAGCGCGCGGCGGACCCCGCCGCCGCCCTGGGCCTGACGGTGGAGGACCTCCTGGGTCTGGGCGCCATCCCGAGCCCCGTGGTGGCCGGCGGCGGGCCGGGCCTCGCGGCGTACGCCGCGAGCACGCTGCCCGCCGTCTTCGACCTGCGCAAGGAAGGCACGCTGCCGCCCGTCCGCAACCAGCGTCCCTACGGCACCTGCTGGGCGTTCGCCACCATGGCGGCGCTGGAGACCGCGCTCACGCCGCAGAGCTCGCTGGACTTCAGCGAGGACAACCTCGTGAACTACTCCGGGTTCGGCTACGACGACCCCTACAACAACGGCGGCAACTACACCATGTCGCTGGCCTACCTCCTGCGCGGCGCCGGCCCGGTGCTCGAGGCCGCGGACGTCTACCCGACGCCGCAGCTGACGCTCGGCGCCACCACGGTCGAAGCGGTCCAGGACGTCGTGCTGCTGCCCCGGTTCACGGAGCCGGGGGTCACCGCGGCGGTCAAGACGCTCATCATGCAGACGGGGGCCGTGGCGACGTCGTTCACCTGGAAGACCGATCCGGTCTGCTACGACAAGGAGCACGCTTCCTACTACTACTCGGGCAGCGAGGCCGCCAACCACGGCGTGACCATCGTCGGCTGGGACGACGGGTACCCGCGTGAGGACTTTCTCGCGGGCTCCCAGCCGCAGCACGACGGCGCCTGGATCGCGCGTAACAGCTGGGGGCCGGCCTGGGGCGAGGCCGGCTACTTCCACGTCTCCTACGAGGACACGATGTTCAGCGCCGAGGGTAACAATATGGCCTTCACGCGGCTCGCCGCGCCGTCCGCGGGGACCCGCGTCTACGGCTACGACGCCCTCGGCTGGGTGACCTCCCTCGGGTACGCGTCCACGGGGTCGTCGAGCAGCGGCTGGATGGCGAACGAGTTCCGCGCCACCCGCGACGAGCGCCTCTCGGCGGTCGGCTTCTACCGCACCGCCGCGGCCGGCAGCTACACGGTGTACGCGGGCAGGTCTCTGGCGCGGTTGCGCCAGGTCGCGAGCGGAAGCATCGACGTCGGCGGCTACTTCACCGTGCCCATCGACAAGGGCATGCGCCTGACCAAGGGTCAGCGCTTCGTCGTGGCCGTGCACCTGGACACTTCTGGCTGGTCGTACCCGATCCCTGTGCAGGCTCCCCTTGCTGGCTATGCACAGCCCGAGGGCGTTCCCGGCGTGAGCTTCATCAGTCCCGACGGGCGTCGCTGGACGGATGTCGCCACGGTGTCGCCGCGCGGCAACGTGTGCCTCAAGGCGCTGACCGTGCGCTGACGCTGGCGGGCGCGGCGAGCGTTCGCCGCGGGCCGGTCGCGACGAGCGTGCGTCGGCGCAGGCGCCAGCAACTCATCACGGCATCCTTGAAAGCCTCCACCGGTTCCCTCCTCTGGCTCCTGGTCGGGCAGATGCGTGAGACTGTGGGCCTCCAGCGCCGCAGCGGTAGCTTCGTCCACATCGCGCCTCTGGAAGGCCCGCTTGAGACGAGCCACGAGCGCGGGAGGCACGCTGCCTGGAGCGGGCACGCGGATCAGGCGCAGGTACTGCGCCTGGAACCGGAGTGTCCCGCCGCGCATCTTCACGCCGTAGGCCTCGACGAACATCTGCGCCACGCGCGAGAGCAGGATCCCGCCGAGCACTTCAAGATCCCACCCGGTCGAGGTGATCCAGTACAGGTTGTGATGAGGGTAGCCGAGTCCCGGGTCGAGGACTGGTTGGATGGTGGCCTTCATGTCGGCGAGGAGCAGCTTGGGGGCGCCACGCAGGCCCGGGTAGACCTTGTCGATGGTTCTATACCAGTCGGTTGGAGCCTTCTGCACGACATGCCGTCGCGCCAGTCTCTCGGCTTTGGTAGAGAGGTAGGACTCGAGCCTCGGATAATCCCCAAGCTCGACCAGGCGCCCGGCGTCGTCCCAAGGGTTGACGAGCCACTTGTCGCGCCCGTCGAGATGCCCGGACTCGATGTGCGCCGTCGTCACGAGGGGAAGCATGCGCTCGGGCTCCACAAGGAGCTCATCGCCGGTCACGAACACATCATCCGCGCCGGTGGCGATACCGATCCCGACCCTGGTGCCGGTGGCCTGATCCTCGAGCGGCATGAACTCATCGTTGAGCGTCTCGACAAGAGCGATCCTCTCCGGGCCGGCCGACGGCCACATCCCCTCCGTGTGGAACCACCCGGGCAAACGTGCGGCGCGAAAGTCGGGGTCATCACTGCGCTCGGTCCCGCCGCGCACCCATGACATGAGGCGCTCGGCGGCCGCCGCGTCGAAGCGCTCACTGGCGGCGGCGTACACGGCCTCGCCTTGCCGGGCACGCCGGATCTGAGTTATCGCGGGGTACGCGGATACATCCTCGGCAAAGGCGTTCACGCCGTGCATCTCGCAGACGGCCTCGACGGCGTAGCAGTCTGCCACCAGGCCACGTAGCCGGCGTCCGTAGCTGTTGTGCATCCAGCGATCGGCGCCTATGAACGACAGGACGCCCCCCTCTCTCTTGAGGCTTCGAAGCCCTGTCTGGATGAAGCCGACGAAGATGTCGCTGCCGGGCGTCATTGTCGAGCACATGTCCATATAGGCTCGGCGCGCGCTCGGCGGCATGTCGTCGCTGCGGATGTACGGCGGATTCCCGACGACAAGATCGGCGTCTTGAGCGTGGACGGTGAGGAGGTAGTCTCCTTGTCGTATCCAGGCAGCGACGACCGTGGCTACGTCTGTCGGATCCCACCCGTCGGCAAGCAGTTGACCGACGGTGGACCGGCGGCAGCGTTCAACATGTTGCTCCTGGAGGTCGAAGCCCCTGATGGCTGACTTGGCATCGCTGAGCCGTCGGCCGTGAAGGCGGAGCGATGCGGACAAACGCTGGGCGATCGGAACCAGGAAGGCGCCATCGCCGCACGCGGGCTCCACTGCCACCCTCAGCGAGAGATCCTCACTCGCAACGTAGCCGCACAGGTCGAGAATGAGGTCGACCACCCAACGCTGCGTGAACACGGCGCCATACGCCTGCGCCGGCGCTGGGGGTGCGATGGTGAGTGGTACGTGCATGCGATCCAGTCTCTCACATGCCCGGGACGGATGGCCGGCGACGGGCCGCCGCCGATGTGCGAGAATCCCGGCCCATGAACGACGTCGAGGTCGAGCGGCGGTTTCGCGCGGCCTGGGAACAGGCGCGCGCGGAATGGGCCGCAGCGGACCCTGCGCGGCGCGCCGCGCAGGCGGGCTGCGGCCTGTCGCCGGACGGGGTGACCGTGCCCTTCTTCGGGCGGCCGCACCTCGTCACGCATCCGGGCGGCGACGTGAGCGCCGGCGGCGCTCCGGCTCATGTCGCCGCGAGCATCCTGCTGCTGCACTACCTGCTGCGCGCGGACGGTGCTCCGCCGGCCGGCGAGTGGCTCGCCTTCCGCGAGCTGCCCGACGGCATGTTCTACGCGGCGTCGTTCGCGCAGCGCGTCGAGGCGCCGCTGGCGCAGGCTTTCGGCGCATCCGTGCCGGCCGGCTCTGGGGGCGAGCTCGAGCGCTTCCGCGCCGCGGCAGCGGCCGCCGGCGGCCTGCCGCTCGAGCTGGCGGACGCGGCGTTCGCCTTCCAGGCTCTGCCGCGTCTCGCCCTTGCGGTACTGATGTGGGCGGGCGACGACGAGCTCCCCGCCCAGGCGAGCGTGCTGTTCGACGCGGCTACCGGGCGCTACCTGCCCGCCGAGGACGTTGCGGGTCTCGGCGGGCTGCTCGCCCGGCGCCTGATCAGCGGGGCGAGCTGACGACGGCCCGCCGGCGCGCGTGGCCTACGCGGCGGCGCGACCCTCGCGGGCGCGTGCGATGGCGGCCAGCAGGGCCTCCGGCTCATCGGTGCCGATGGTGAACCGGCGGCCGCCGGCGAAGCGGAGCCGCACCGCGTCTCGCCCCCAGGCGTTGTAGAGCCAGCCCTCGGGCGTGAGGCGGATGCCCCAGCTCGCGAGCCAGGGGATCTTGACGGCGCTCGCCGCCGCGATGGTGTGCAGCTCGAAGCGCCGCCGCGCGAGCCCGCCGCCGAAGCCGACCGAGACGCGCGTCTCGTCGACCTGCACGGTGAGCCGCGAGAACGCCAGCATCAGCGCGCTGAAGGCGAGCCATCCCGGCAGGTGCCACCACCAGCGCGGGCTGCCCGCGCGCCTGTCACGAATGAGCGCGCGCACCTGGGTCAGCGTGCCCAGGGCCATGCCGGCCAGCACGGGGTAGCCGATCTGCGTATGGTGGTACGGGAGCGGGGCTGTCGGCGGGCCGGTCATCAAGGCGCATCTTCGCCGACGCCTGCGGGCATGTCCAGCGTGGACGAAGCTCGAGCGGGCGCCGCGTCGGCGGCGCCCGCTGTCGCCGGCAGCGTGAACCAGAACGTTGCGCCCTTCTCGACCTCGCCAGCCGCCCACACGCGCCCCCCGTGGCGGCGCACGATGCGCTGCACCGTGGCGAGGCCGATGCCGAGGCCCTCGAACTCACCGGGGCTGTGCAGGCGCTGGAAGGCGCCGAAGAGCTTGTCGGCGTAGGCCATGTCGAAGCCGGCGCCGTCGTCGCGCACGTAGAAGGCGCGCTCGCCGCCGGCGTCCTCGGCGCCGACCTCGATGCGCGCCGCCTCGTGCCGCGCGGTGAACTTCCAGGCGTTGCCGAGCAGGTTGGCGAGCAGCGCGCGCACGAGGTCGCGATCGGCCTCGGCCTCAAGCCCATCCGCGATCGCGACCTCGACGGCGCGCCCCGGGGCGGCCTCGGCGAGCTCCGTGGCGACGCCTCGCGCCAGCGCCGAGATGTCGAGCCGCTCACGGCTCAGTTCGCCGCGGCTCAGCCGCGAGAGCTCGAGCAGCGCGTCGATCAGGGCGCCCATGTGCTGGTCGGCGGCGCGGATGCGCTCGAGGTGCGAGCGGCCCTCGTCGTCCAGCCGCTCGCCGTAGTCGTCGAGCAGGATCTGGCTGAAGCCGTCGAGGGCGCGCAGCGGCGCGCGCAGGTCGTGCGAGACCGAGTAGGCGAACGACTCCAGCTCGGCGTTGGCGGCTTCGAGCTCGGCGGTGCGCGCGGCCACGCGCTGCTCCAGCTCGGCGTTGAGACGGAGGACCTCCTCTTCGGCGCGCCTCCGCTCCGTGACGTCGCGGAGTACGGTGAGAACGTGCGGTTCCGCGTCCACTTCGATGTCGGCGCCCGCGACAAGGCAGCGCAAGCGCGCACCCGACCTGACGCGGAAGTCGAGCTCCAGGTCGCGCACAGCCCCGTCGGTCCGCGGGGGTGAGATCTCGCGTTCGCGGTCGCGCGGGTCCGCCCACAGATCGAGCGCGATGGGGGAGCTGCCGACCGCTTCGTCCCTGGTGAACCCCGACAGCCTGACGAAACCATCGTTGACATCCGTGATCAGCCCGTCGCTGACCCTGGTGATGAGGATCGCGTCGGGGCTGCCGTGAAACGCTTTGGAGAGCTTGTCTTCGCTCTGGCGCAGCGCTTCGCGCTCCCGCTCTTGCCGCAGGGCGCTGAGGCCGTTCTCGGCGAGCATGCCGACGAAGTCGGCGAGAAAGCCGATCGTCCGCGCGACGCGCTCGTGCGAGAGCACGGGCACTCGGGCGAGCGCGTCCATGTACGCCGCCTCATCGAAACCGAGCCGCCGGGCGCGCTCGCGGAACGCAGCCTCGTCGATCTCGTCGTCTTCGTAGAAGAACTGGCCGGTGAAGACGTTGGCGAGGTGCTCGCCGGCGATGATCAGCGGAAAGGCGACGTCCCAGAGGCCGTTGGCGCACTTGTAGGCGATGTGCCCGGGATCCGCGAGCCCGTCGCGGAGCCGCCGGGTGATGGCCAGGTCGCTCTCGAGGCAGCCGGCGAGCGTCGTGTCTTCGCCGCGGTGAAACCGCGTGCAGATGTCCTGCCGGGCGGAAGCTGCGAGCACGGCGCCCGCGGGGTCGAGCACGGCGAGCGCGACGTCACCGGCGGCGGAGAGGCTGTCGCACATGCGCTGCAGGCGCTCGAGGTCCAGCAGGTCGCGCAGGGCATGCGTCGCGGTCTGCACTCGTCGCCCCCTCCTCCGCCGTCACGCCTCGCTGAAGGCGAACCCCCGCCCGAACACGCGCTTGCACGCCGCCACGGCTTCGTCGTCGTAGCGCGTGCCGGCGCCCGCGCTCACTTCGGCGAGCGCGGCCTCGAGGCCGAGCGCGGCCCGGTACGGCCGGTGCGAGGCCATCGCCTCGACGACGTCGGCGACCGCGAGGATGCGCGCCTCCGGCAGGATCTCCTCGTCCCTGAGCCCCGCCGGATACCCGGAGCCGTCCAGGCGCTCGTGGTGCTGCACCACGATATCGGCCACGGGGTACTCGAAGTCGATCGGCTTGAGGATCTCGTACGCCGCCGCGGCGTGACCCTTGATGAGCTCGAACTCGATGGGGGAGAGGAGCGACGGCTTGTTGAGGATCTCGGCGGGCACGGTGAGCTTGCCGACGTCGTGCACCAGGCCGGCGAGGCGCAGGCCGTGAACGGCCGACGGCGTCATGCCCAGCTCCTCGCCGATCGCCACGGCGAGCTCGGTGACCCGTTTCTCGTGGCCGGCGGTGTACGGGTCGCGCGCGGCGATCATGGCGCCCATGGCTTCGACGGCGCTATCGACCGTGAGCCGTAGCCGCTCGGCGCCGAGCAGCAGGGCCTTCACCGCCTCGTGGCGCTCGGTGGTGTCCTCGAACACGGCGATAAAGGTCCCCGGTTCGGTGCTGTAGACCGAGATGAACAGCCATGTGCCCAGCGACTTGAAGTCGAACTCGATGGTCTCGGGCTTGCCGCTGCGCGCCACGCGGCCGTAGACCTCGAAGAGCTCGGGGCTCAGAGCCCTGATGCCGGGGATGACTTCGGAGACCGGCCTGCCCTCCACGTCCTTGAGGCCCGTCACGCGCGCGAAGGCCGGATTGACATCGACGTAGGTGAAGTCGATGGGCTGCCCGGCGTCGTCGTAGATCATGCGGCAGTAGGCGTAGCCGTTGAGGAGGTTCTCGAAGAGCGAGTGAAAGCGCCGCTCGCTGCCGGCCAGCGTCGCCGCGTGCGCCCTCTCATCGACGGCGCGCTGCACCGAAAACGGCAGGCGCGCCAGCTTGTCCTTGAGC
>JBAXRL010000045.1:0-12146 GCA_037131205.1 Actinomycetes bacterium
TCCTCGATGGTCTGGCGGACGCGGCGGCCGACGTCTTCGTGTGTCTTGTTGGCCGCCGTCTTGGTCTTGACCTGATCGCGCCGTAGTTTGTCGTCGGTCTGCGTGGCACGGAAAAGGTTCGCCGCAAGCTCGGTGCTGCCCATGTGGTCAAGGATCTGCTGGCTCTTCTTCAAGCCCTTGCGCTCGTGGATCGCCTTGGCGCCCAACCCACCGTAGAGCCCGCGGTAGCCGTGGTCCTGGAAGACCGCGAAATCCCGGGGAGTCTCCACGCCGGCCTGCCTCGCCGTCGCGACCAGCTGCTTGTTGTGGTCGCGAACCTCACCGCGCAGCAGTACGCGTTTCTGGTCTTCGCTGAGCTGCCGAAATGCCTCGTCGTCCGCCAGCTCCTGCCGCCGGGTCTGCATGGCGAAGTAGGTCTGGCCGGCGGCAATCACCGGCTTGCTCGGATCGCCGTTCTGGACGATGAGGTAGCAGGCGTAGCGCGAGAGTTGGAAGTCCTCGATCACGCGCTCCGTGCCGGAGCCGAGCCGGACCATTTTGCCGACCTCGGCAAAATGGTCGTTTGCAGGCTGATTCACCTGTTCCGCTGCCGTCATCGCCTTCGCGATGACGGCCCGGAAGCTGCGCCAGGTCTCGTACTCGAGCGCCGGCATGAGCTCGCGCGCCAGCCAGTACTCGTTGCCGTCGTCGTCGACACGCCGCAGCGACTCGAAGGTCACATGATGCCGCCCTGCCGCGAGGTCGTCGCTCACGGCAGCATCTCCTTCATGATCTCGGCCATCTTGCCGCGTACCTCGGCGAGCTCGGCCTCGAGCTTCTCGATCTCGGCCTGCACGGCGACGATGTCGATGGGCTCCGGCTCCTCGAACGTGTCGACGTAGCGCGGGATGTTGAGGTTGAAGTCGTTCTCAGCGATCTCGCTCGCGGGAGCCACGTGGGCGTATTTGTCAGCGTCCGCGCGCTCCGCGTAGGTGCGGAGGACGCGCTCGATATGCTCGGGGGCGAGCGTGTTCTTGCTCTTGCCGGGCGTGAACTGCTTGCTCGCGTCGATGAAGAGCACGTCGGTCCTGGCGTCGCGGGCGCCGCCCTTTTCGCGCGCCCGATCGAAGACGAGGATCGCGACCGGGATGCCGGTGGTCGGGAAGAGGCCGGCCGGCAGGCCGATCACGGCGTCGAGGAGGTTCTCCTCGATCATGTGCTGGCGAATGCGCTTCTCGGCAGAGCCGCGGAAGAGCACGCCGTGCGGCACGACCACGGCCACGCGTCCCTCACGCTCGCGCGCCACCTCGACCATGTGCGTGATGAACGCCCAGTCGCCCTTGCTCCTGGGCGGCACACCTCGCCAGAAACGGTTGTAGCGGTCGCCTGCGGCCTCCTCGGCGCCCCACTTGTCGAGCGAGAACGGCGGGTTGGCGACCACCACGTCGAAGCGCTTGAGGCGGTCGCCCTCCACCAGGGCCGGGCTGTTGAGCGTGTCGCACCATTCGATGTCGGCGCTGTCGGCGTGGTGGAGGAACATGTTCATGCGGGCGAGCGCCCACGTGCTGCCGTTGACCTCCATGCCGTATAGAGCGTAGTCAGGGGTGCCGACCGCGCGCGCGGCCTCGATAAGGAGGCCGCCCGAACCGCACGCCGGGTCGCAGATGGTGTCGCCCGGCTCCGGCGCGGCCAGGCGGGCGACCAAAGCGGACACGGCATGCGGGGTGTAGAACTCGCCGGCCTTCTTGCCGGCATCGGTGGCGAAACGCTCGATGAGGTAGATGTACGTGTCGCCGATGACGTCCTCTGGCACCCGGCTGGGGCGCAGGTCGAGCTGCGGCTTGTGGAAGTCCTCGAGCAGGTTCTTGAGGCGCCGGTTACGGTCCTTGACCTTGCCGAGGTTGGCCTCGCTGTTGAAGTCGATGTTGCGAAAGACGCCGGCGAGCTTGGCCTTGTTGGCGTCCTCAAGTGCGTACAGGGCCTCGTTGATGAGCTCGCCGATGTTGTCGGCGCTGCGTTGCTCGTAGAGGTCGTAGTAGCTGGAGCCCTTGGGGAGCACGAAGCGTTCGCGCTCGAGCCGGCGGAGGATGCGCTCCTCGTCGTCGCCATACTGGTCACGGTACTGCTCGTAGTGCTCGGCCCACATGTCCGAGACGTACTTCAGGAACAGCGTGACGAGGATGTAGTCCTTGTACTGGGCCGGGTCGACGGCGCCGCGGAAGGTGTCGCAGGCTGACCACGCGGCGGCGTTGACGTCTTCTTGGCGGATCATCCCGCTCATCGGCCTTCACTCCCCTTGGCGTACTTCATCATGACATCGGACAGCAGCCGTGAGCGGAGGCTCTCGATGTCGCCGTTCAGTGTGCGCTGCCGCGCCGACAGACTCGCGAGCTCAACGATGGCGCGCTGCCGCTCGATGGACGGCACCTCGACGTCGAGGTCCTCCAGCACGCTCTTGCTGATCATCTTCACGTTGCTCCCCTCAGCGTGCTTGGCGAAGTACTCCTGGGCCGGAGCCTGATTGACGAACCAGCTCAGGTACGCCGGCAGCAGGCGCGCGTCGGTCACGCGGAGGCGCAAGAGCGGCGCCGCGACGACGGCGAAGCCCGGGTCGGCGGCGACGATCGCGCAGGTGGAGCGGTCGCCGCGCGAGCGGAAGACGATGTCTCCCTCGCGTACCTGCTCAGCCGGTCGGACGTCCATGGACATGCGCACGAGTGAAGCGAGGCATACGAGGTCATCGTCTCCCAGATCCCTCATCTGGATGACGCCGACTGCACCAGCCGCGTCGGGCTGCACACCCGCGCGGAACGAGTGCCCAATTTGAACATCCACGAGCTCGCCGAGTGCTGTCGTCCCCATGGCTCAATCTCCACTAGCTGTAACCTACTTTTTGCATACTAGGGCGCGAGAGAGGCCCTGTCAACCGCCAATTCGCAGAAAGTTGATTACTGCACGATGAACGAACGGCACAACGGGATGACAACCAGGTGACGACGAATCGGCGGGCATGTACACTCGAAGCCGGCGGCACTCTCGGCGGGAGACGAAGGATGCGACACAATCTCAAGATCGAGCGCCGGTGGCTCGCGCCGGTCACCAGCGGGCACAAGAAGGCCGAGATCCGAAGAGCGGATCGCGATTTCTCAGCGGGCGACGAGCTCCTCCTCTAAACGCCTGACAGGAACGACGCCGAGATCGCGGTCGTCACGCATGTGCTGCCGCTCGATGAGGTCCCTGGGTATGACGGGGGCCCGTTTCCGGCGGCTGTCCGGAGAGGCCGTGCTCAAGGAGCTTGAGACGGGGAGCTTCGGGTGAACGGCGCCTACGAAGGCAGGTAGACGAACGACTGTGGCGCGCTGGCGACACCGACGTCGGCGAGTCGCTGCGGACTCTCGTACTTCCTGACCTCGCCGAGACGATAGGCGATCGCCTTCTCCTTCCCGGCATAGTAGCTGTCGAAGAGCTCCTTGGAGATCCCCGAAAGCTCGGCTGTCTGCTGCCAGACCTCCTCGGGGCTCCCGCCCACTGTGCCCGTGACCTCGACTTCGCCGACGATCATGCTGACCGGCGCGGTGGAGTAGATCACGATGCGATTGACCGGGCGCCGGCTGCCGACCTTCCTGAGCTCGAACCTCTTCGTCCCGCGCAGGATGTTCTCCACAGCAGGTAGTCGGCCAGGGCAAGCTTGAGCTCGACGAACGCGGCCTCCTCCTCCGTCAGCTCGAGGAACTCGGCTGATCCACCTGAGGCTACTCACGGCCGCGCCAGTAGCCAGGTCGACGACGATGGTGCGCTACAGCGAGAACGCTGATGGAATCGTCGGTCACCCAGCAGATGACCGAGAGCGGGATCGTGGCGATGAGGATGGCGGCCTCGGAGGCGCTCGTCCGGGCGATCCCCAGGTTCTCGAAGCTGAAGTAGACCGTGAGCGAGACGAAGCCCAGCAGCGCAAGGCAGCAGAGCTCCCGGCGCGAGACCCGTTCGGGCCCGCGGCGAAAGCGCCACACCACCCAGAGGATGCCTCCCGCAAGCGAGAAGCGGAGCAGGGCGAGCAGCAGCGGCTCGAAGCCGCGCAGAGCGTACTTGGTGGCCACGAACGAGAGCCCGAAGGCCACGGTCATGCCGACGGCGGCGGCATAGGCGGAGGTGGGAGGACGTCCAGACACCGGCACAGCCTACTGCAGACGCGGCGACCGGCGCGCCTCCGTCACCGCTGTCGCGACCGGCCGTGAAGGCGGAAGCGCCTCGTCAGGTCCGGAGCCCGACCCGGCTCACTCTTTGAGCATGAGCTCGGCGCGCAGGTCCGGCGTGAGCTCCGGCGGAACCGTGAGCTGCTCCGGATGCTCCACGAGGTCACGCAAGAGCTCGATGGAGCGCGCGCAGTACACGCCGTCGGCGATGCGCTCGTCAAAGGTGAACGTCGCTTTGACGAGATGGCGCGCGTGCCCGGACGCGCCGGACGTGTGCGCCGGCTCCTCGCGGATCCTACCGACGGCGGTGAAGAGCCCGCAGGTGCCGATGTTGAAGGGGTGGTGCAGGGGCGCATCGATGCCGAGGCTGCCCACGTCGGCGATGAACACGCTCGACCAGAACGGCATCGTCCTCAGGAAGGACTGGGGCAGCAAACCCTCCCCGTCGAGACCGCAGAGGACGCCGACTGCAGCACGGAGCGCCAGCGGGGGGAGCTTCGTGAGAAGCACGTTGACGTCGTCGCTCTGCACGCTGGCCCCTCGCTTGGCGCTACGCACGATCTTGTTCACCTTGGGGGCCAGTGTCGACAGCGTCTCATCCGGCCGAAACGGGATCGTGATGACGATGTCCTGGCCGTCGTCGGTCAGCACCTTCTTGACGGTGAACGATATGAGGATCTCGTTGCGCTGGTAGATACGGTAGCCCGCGACGAAGCGGTTCAGCCGCGGGCGGAGGGCGAACATGCGGACGGCTGCGCAGAGGACCACGTGAAAGAAGCCCAGCGGTCCCTCCCGACGCTCGTGGACCCCGCGCAGGTACTCGAGCATGTGCGTGACGTCGAAGTCCTGCTCGTGGAAGATCGTCGCATCCGTACGCTTCGGCAAGAGGTACGGCAGGATCTGGTCGTAGTGAGGGAGGTCTCGAAGAAGCGTGCCGTCGGATCGGGTTTTTCGCAGCATGGTGCGCGAGTATACCATTCCCGCGCGCAGGCTACGGAGCGGTCGAACAGGCACGCAGCCGAGGCGGACATGCAAAGGACGCATCGAGGCCGACCAGCTAGAATGGCGGCGTGACCGCTGCCCCAACTCTCCCGATACGCCACGGACGCGCGCAGATGACAGCGATTCCATGCTGACCCTTGCCCGACGAAACCTGTTCAAGGGACGAGGCCGCCTCGCGATCTCCATCGGCGGCATCGCCTTCGTCGTCACCCTCATGATGCTCGTAAGCGGCCTGTACCTCGCCTTTGACCAGAAGATCCGCAGCTTCTACGACGGCATGCGCGTCGACGCCTGGGTGGTGCAGCGGGGAACGACCGACAAGCTCGGCGACTCGGTGCTCTCGGACAAGCTCGGCAAGAAGCTGCGCAAGATCCCAGGTGTCGTCGAGGTGATCCCGTACACCACGCGGATCGTGTCGTTCAGGCTGGGCCACGAGGACGTCGAGATTCTCCTCATGGGGTTCGACCCGGCGCAGGCCGGCCCGAACACGGGGCCCCTCCGGATGGACTCGGGCAGAAGGAGCATCGGCGGTGACGAGATCATCGTGGACAAGGTCTTCGCTCACGGCAACGGCCTCTCACTCGGGGACAAGCTCAGGATCTTCGGGCAGGAGCTCACCGTGACCGGCATCAGCTCGGGGGGCGACCTCGTCTCCTACCAGACCGGGTACGTCACGAACCACCGGATCCGAGAGCTCCTGGGCGACGAACACCTGGTCAACGCGTACCTGTTGCGCCTGCAGCCGGGCACGGACCTCAGCGCCGTGAAAGCCGACATCGAGGCCGTGACCGACCGCAAGGACGTGCGAAGCATGGCGAAGATCGTCGAACAGAACGGGAGGACGATCCGTGAGGGCTTCCTCCCCGTCCTCAAGGTGTTGCTGACCATCGGGTTCTGCGTGGGTGTGGCCGTCGTGGGGCTCACCATCTCCTCGACGGTGATCGAGCACAGGCGCGAGTACGGTGTGCTCAAGGCGCTGGGCGCGCGGCCCCTGCAGATGCTGGTCGTCGTGATGGTCCAGGCGCTGACGGCCGCGGTGGCAGGCTACCTGGCAGGCGTCGGCGTGTCGCTGCTGGCCGCACGGGCCGCGGAGACCCTGGTGCCCCAGTTCATCACGAGCTTCACGGTTTCCGGCACTCTCGCCATCGGAGCGGCAGCGCTGGGGATGGGCCTTTTTGCGGCGCTCATGCCACTCCGCAGCATCGCCCGCGTCGATGCGGCGATCGTCTTCCGCGCGTAGGAGGCGGGGCGCACCGCTCGCTCCCGGCGACGGAAGCGGGTAACGCCGCCCCTCGAGGAGTGCTCATCCCGGGGGCTTCCGCTGCCGGCCCCCACGGGGTCGAACGAACCACTCGTAGCTCGCACGCACCGACCGCACGGCGACGCCCTCGAGAGTGTCTCCGATCTCCGCGTACCTGTTGCGAGTCAGGTCGGCCCACGAGGTGGTGCGGAACACCAGGTACAGGAGCATCGGGATCAGCATGGTGAGGCAGGGCACGACCACCTGTGCGAGACGCGACGGATGGTACTCCAGGACCATGAGGGCCGCGACGAGTGGCAGGGCGCACACCGCCGCGAGCATGCCCGGCGCCGGCCTGGACCGGGCGAGCACCCAGCCGACGGTCACGGCGAGCGGCAGCGCCCACACCATCGTCCAGGCACTCCATGCGTGCGGCCCCACCGCCGCCACGGTGCCCAGCACCAGGCTCACCGTCAGCGCGGCCATCATCGCCCAGTCCCAAGGAGCGAGTCGCCACGGTGGCAGCGTCAAGATGTGGGTGGACGCGGTGACGAGTGGCCGAGGGCCGATCACGACGGCCGTGCCCGCCTGCCTGGAGGCGAACGCGCCGGCGCCGAGGGTCAGGCGCTCGCGCCAGGAGGGCTCCTCCACCGCCAGCGGCAGCGCGGGGAACCAGGCCTGCGCGTACCGACGCCACGCTGAGCGGCTCGTGGGCGACTTGGCGAGGGCGATCTCAAGGAGCGGCCGGAGGTGGGGCTTCAGCGGGTTGCGGTCCGCCGCCTCCAGGGCCCAGACCATCGTGGAGAGGCAGAAGTGCATGCTCATGCCGGCCAGCGCCGCCAGGGCGAGGACGCTGGCCCACGTTGCGGTCAGCCCCAGGTAGGCACCCAGGAGCACTCTGAGACCCCCGCCGCAGCTCACCGCGAGCCAGAGCGGCAACCAGCCAAGAGTAGTCTCCGGCGGGCGCGCCGTGGTCCTGTCGCGCTCTGCCTCATACCACCAGGAGAAGCCGAGCAGGGCCGCGCACGCGAGGCCGAAGGCCCACGCGAGGTCGTGCGTGTCGGGGTGGGCCACGAGCCACGCGAGATAGGCCAGAGCCAGGCACACGCGCACGACGAACGAGGCGAACATCGCGGGACGCTGATACCTGAGGTCCGGGCACTTCCCTCTGCGGCGCGGATTGGGGTCCTCCCTGTCCCGCTCCAGGTCGCGAGCGTCGTTCAGGATGTACCGAGCCGGGTACACGACGAGCTCGAACACGGCGAAGAACAGCACCGCGTCGGCGAACGCCGGCCACGGCAGGCCGAGTCCGTAGCCGGCCAGCCAGCCGACGAAGAACCCCACCGCCATGTACGCGAACTTGACGAGGCTGTCGTCCGGTCGCGGCCACAGCACGTAGCGCCAGGAGAACGCCGGCGGCGGCGCTGGTCGGGAGGCGTGGAGCTCTTCGACGAGCGGACCGTCCGCGATCCCCAGCTCGCCGACGAGTCGGGACCATCGTTCGCCGGCGCGGAACACGTCACGATACGAAGACACGTTCAGCGCCGCCCACATCGCGAGGTAGAGGAGACCTGCCGCGGCGGCCACCCGGGCGTCCGGTACCCTGCCCAGGGCCATGACCGTCGTCGCCACCAACAGCGCGTCGACGGCGAGCCACGCGCCGGCGGACAGAGCACAGCGGATCGTGCCGCTTCGGGCCGGGCGGTCGAGCTCGGCGCCGATGCGCGCCCAACAGGGCGACGGCAGCATGGCAGCGCCTTCTCGGCCCCGGCCGCCAAACTCAGGCCTCGTCCGCCCGGGCGCGGACAGCCGGTGCAGCGATCTGTGCAGCTCGCGCTCTACCGCTCGGGCGTAGCAGGCGCGCAGCGCGTTGTCGCCGCGCCTCCTGACGCCCTGCGCGACGAGCACGAGCGGCACCGCGGGAAGGACCAGCCACAGCCACGACTCACTCTCTGAGGGAGCTCCGTGCCAGGCGAAGACCGCCAGCACACCGGCCATGACGACCATCGCGGAGCAGAGAAGCGCCAAGACCGACGCTTCGGCGCTGCGGAGGTCGTCGCGGACGATGCGGTGCTCCGCCAGCAGGGCGCCGGTCACCGTGGCAAGAGACGGTTCCACGCCCTCGCCCTCGGCGTCGGGAGCGAAGGACAGGCACTCTTCCACCGCGGTCGAGAGGAAGGTGAGATCGCGGGTCGTCCGCCGGTCGCGGCGCAGCACGCGATCGGGGCGTGGTGAGCGCGTCACCCGGCCTCCCGCCTGAACAGAAAGGGGATCAGCAGCCGGCCGACGAGTCGCATCAGCCGCGACCCGGGCGGCTCATGCGCACCCGGTGACGTGACGTGGATGAAGACCGCGTCCAGACGAAGTGCGAGAAGACCGTCGGTGAGCACCTGATCGCCGACCACGGCCCGAAGGCACGCTGCCGCGGACGCCTCACAGGGGGCGTCCAGCCTCCGGCGGCGCGTCCACGGCTTTCGTGCGCGAGTCACGTACGTGACCGGGATACCCTCGTACTCCGCGCTGAGCCGCACCTTGCCGCGGGCGTTTGTGGCGACGCACACCGTGTGCGGGCGGTGGGCGCCGACGAGATCGCGCAGCCGTCCGACCGCCTCTTGGGACGCCCGGACGCGATCGAACGGCAGAAGGGTACCATCGACGTCCACAACCAGGTGTGTCGCGACGGGAGCCAGGCGCGCGAACTCTTCGATCCGCGCGATGGGTATGCGCCGGACCCGGCGCACTACGCCTCCGACCTGGGGAGACACCTCGCCGGGCGCCGCGAGTCGTGACGCGTGCCGGTCGCCTCAGCACCAGAGCCAGCCAAGTCCAGTCCCCCTTCGTTCCGCGCCACGGCCCTCGGCGTCGCCCCCCGGTCGCGATCGAGATTGATTCCCGTGCGGACCGCGGCGGCCGCCTCGACCCGCACGACCTGACCCCGCCACGACACCCCGGAGCCGCGAGCACGGGACGCAGACACTTCAGGATACTACAGGCACGGCGCGACCTCTCCTCGCTCGGGTCGGAGCGAGCCTCTGTCGCGGCAGGCGCGGCAGTTCGGGCCGGGCAGGCCGGTGCAGGCGGCTCGACCGCCCGGCGTGGGGCGGGGGCCGCGCGCGGGCGCTCCGCCTTTCAGGCCCCGCGTCCCGGGCTGATAGGATGCCGGCAAGTCGACTCCGCCGCGGAAGGGACTCGCGATGCTGACGCTCGCGCGAAAGAACCTCTTCAAGGAGAAGGCGCGCCTCGCCATCTCCATCGGCGGTGTGGCCTTCGCCGTGATGCTCATCGTGTTGCTGCGCGGGCTCTATGTTGCCTACGAGACCAAGATCGGGGACTTCCTCGAAGGCATGAACGTGGACTCGTGGGTCCTCCAGAAAGGCGCCGCCAACCTCATCTTCTCCTACTCGGTGCTGCCGGCCTCCCTTGGAGACAGGCTCGAGGACATCTACGGCGTCAAGGAAGCCATCCCGTTCACGGCCCGCCAGGTCGGCTTCAAGCTCAACGGCAAGGACGTGGTGATGTACGTGGTCGGCTTCAACCCCGACCGGCGGGGCTCCGGGCCCGGGCCCCTGCGCATGGATTCGGGCAAGCGGCACATCGACGACCGGGAGATCATCATCGACAAGGTGTTCGCCGGGAAGCACGGGGTCGACGTCGGCGACACGCTGACCATCAACGACGAGAAGCTCCGGGTAGCGGGCATCAGCTCCGGTGGCGACATGGTGGCGTTCCAGTACGGGTTCGTGACACGCTCGCGGGCGCGCAGACTGCTGGACCTGCACGACACCACCACCGCGTTCCTGCTCGTTTACGACGAGAATGCCCCAGCGGCGTTCATCCGGGAGCAGGTCCAGACCATCGCGCCCACGCTCATGGTGAAGTCGATGCCGGACATGGTCAAAGTCAACCAGCGCATGGTCAACAAAGGGTTCCTGCCGGTGCTCGGCGTGCTGGTCGTCATCGGCTTCCTTATCGGCGTCGCCGTGATCGGCCTCACCATCTACTCGGCCGTGCTCGAGCATCGGCGTGAGTACGGCGTGCTCAAGGCCGTGGGCGCACTCACGAGGCAGATGCTCATGGTCGTGGCCGTGCAAGCCATGTTCTCGGCGGTCGCCGGGTACGCTGTCGGAACAGCCGTCTCGCTGCTCGCCGCCAAGGGAGCCGAGGTGTGGGTACCGCAGTTCATCACGACGATCACCCGCACCGACCTCGCGATCGTGGGCGGAGTAGCGCTGCTCATGGGCCTGATCGCGGCGTTCGTACCGTTGCGCACGATCGCGCGGGTGGACCCCGCGGTGGTGTTCAGGGCGTGAGCTGCAAGCCGCTCCTGCATCTGGACCGCGTCAGCCGAGTCTTCGGCTCGGGCGCCGCGCGGGTCAACGCCCTCGAGGACGTCGACCTGCGGCTGGACACCGGCGAACTCGCCCTCATCATCGGGCCGTCGGGGTCCGGCAAGACCACTCTACTCATGATCGCCGGCGCCATGCTCACCGCCAGCTCGGGCGAGGTCTACCTGAACGACGCTCCCCTCAGCCAACTCAGAGCGCGAGAACTGGCCCGCATCCGCCTTCTGAAGATCGGTTTCGTGTTCCAGTCGTTCAACCTCTTCCCCGCGCTCAGCGCCCTCGACAACGTCGCTCTGCCGGCTTCGCTGGCCGGCATGGGAGTGCGCAAGCGCCGCAAGCGCGCGGCCCAGGTGCTCGACCGGCTCGGGCTCGGGGAGCGCCTGCGCCATCTGCCGGAGCAGCTCTCCGCCGGCGAGAAGCAGCGGGTCGCGCTGGGCCGCGCGCTGATCAACGACCCGCCACTGCTGCTCGCCGACGAGCCGACGGCCAACCTGGACTCGGTGAGCGGGCGCAACGTCCTGGCGCTGTTCCGGGAGATCGCGGCCGACGAAGGCAGAGCGGTGCTGGTCGTCACCCACGACGCCCGCATCATAGACAGCAGCGACCGGGTGATGCACCTCGTCGATGGTCGCCTCGGCGGCGACGGCGACTGGGACAAGGAGCCGGAAAGCGCGGCGGCGCCCGAGGGGACCCGCGACGGGGAAGCCGCCGCACCGTCCGGGGACCAGCCTCGATCGTTCGCGAACGGTCTTGCGACCTCTGCTGAGGACCGGATCCGGCGCCTTCCGCGATAGCGCTTGCGCCTGGGGGGCGCCGGGCGGTGCGGCGCGCGACGTCATGCCGGGCGCGTCGCTCACGACGTCCATGTGGAATCGAGACGCAGGAACGTTCACCGGTACGCAGGTCGTCCCGAGCCGGGCCCGCGTGTGCACACGCCCACTGCACCCCGTTCATAGTCCACCTTTCGGCGTTCTGGTCCATGGGATGATTGCAGGGAGGCAGGCGAAGAAGGGGAGCCCCCGGAAGGATTCGAACCTTCGACCTCGCGCTTCCCGCGGGCACGTCTCAGGCTTGCGGCCGGTGTCTCTGTTGCAGTGTGCGTGAGGACCACGCCGGCCGGCCCAACGTGCGGGCGTCGAGCAGCGAGCGCCGACGCCACGGTCTTGAGCAGAGCGTCGGGGAATCTGCTCGAACGGCCTGTCAGCACCCACGCCCGAGGCTACTCACGGTCGCGCCAGTACTCAAGTCGACGGCGGTGATGCGCCATGGCGAGAACGATGATGACCTCGTCGGTCCCCCAGTAGATGACCGAGAACGGGAGCGCGGAGAGGACCTTGGTGCGAACAGGGGCGAGGGAGATCGGCGACGACTCTGGAAAGGCCTGGATCT
>JBAXRL010000046.1:0-12047 GCA_037131205.1 Actinomycetes bacterium
CAGCCGCGACCGGCTGCGCAACGTGCACGAGCTGCTGTTCCACTTCGTCCTGCAGCCCAAGGGCTACTACTACAACGCCGACGCCGTGCGCCACGCGCCGCGCGCGGCGCGTGTGGTCGGCGGCGCCGTCGTCTCGGCGACCGGCGTGAGCGGCGTGCGCTACCGGCGGCAGATCGAGCTGTCGACGGCGCTGAGCGCCGCGGAGAAGGAGGCGGCCGGAGCCGCCCTCGACGGGATGCTCAGCGAGGTCGGCGCCGGCCGCCTCGCCGACTTTCGCATGGTCGTGCGCGGCCGGCAGCGCCCGACGCACTCGGACGAGACGGCGGTGTCGGGCCGCGCCAAGGAGCTGCAGGAGCGCGGCTTCTACTTTCTCCGCTACCACCCCGGCGGCGCCAAGCCCGGCGACGTCTGGGACATCATGCCCGAGGACACGCAGGGCCGGGAAGCGCACTTCGCGCCGTTCCCGCCCGACCTCTGCCGCATCCCGATCCTCGCCACATGCCCGCCCGGAGGCGTGCTGCTCGACCCGTTCTGCGGTACGGGGACGGCGATGCTCGTGGCGCGCGAGCTGGGCCGCCGCGCGATCGGTATCGACGTGGCCGCGGAGTACCTGGCACTCGCCGAAGAACGCTGCCGCGCTTCACGGTGACGGGCCGGCGGAGGCGAAGCCTCAGCCGCCGGCCCGCTCCGTCGCGGCGACGATCAGCTTCTTGAGCTCGTTCGGCTCCGGCGCCCGCCCTCTGACCACCACCTTGCCGTCGAGCGCCAGGCCCGGGGCGCGCCACACGCCGCGGCCGACCATGGAAGCCGGGTCTTCGATCCTGTAGAGGGTCGCGCTGTCGCCCATGCCGAGCTCGTCCAAAGCCAGGCGCAGCGAAACCTCCATCGCCTGGCACTTCTCACATCCGGATCCAAACAGCTCCACGATCATCGGCTCGACCTCCCGGCCGGCCGCCACTTCGCGGGCGGCGCGACGCTGGTGTGACTCGTTCACGATCATGGTACCCGCGGCTCGGGCCGGCATTCATGGACTTTGGTCAAGCCGGCCGGCGCCACGCCGCGTTCCGTTGCGCGGCCCCGTGTACTACGATGTGCCGCGCACGGCGCCCTCGGCGCCGACGCAGAGGCGTCGACCACGGAGTGGAGTGTTCATGCCCGAAGGCAACACCAACATCGAGATCGCGCAGCACCTGCACGAGCACAGCACTGCTCAAGGCCACCCCGCGCCGAGCCGCCGCCGCATCGAGACCCTGGAGATCCTCGAGGCCATCCTGCTCGCCGTGGTCGCCATCGCGACCGCGTTCAGCGGCTATCAAGCGGCGCGCTGGGACGGTGAGAGCAGCAGGGCGTACTCGGAGGCCTCCGCCCTCAGCGTGCAGAGCAACGAGGCTCAGATCAGCACCAACGAGGTGCTCATGTACAACGCCGGCGCATTCACGGCCTGGCTGCAGGCGTATGCGGCAGGTGACGGGCACTTGCAGGCGCTCCTTGAGCGACGCTTCACCGACGAGTACCGGGTCGCGTTCGAGGCCTGGCTGAAGACCGATCCGTTCACCGACCCGGCGGCGCCCGCGGGCCCGGGCCTGATGGCGGAGTACAAGGACCCTCGTTCCGAGGAAGCGGCGACGCTGGCGCAGGAGTCCAACGCCGCGTTTGAGACAGGGATCGAGTCCCGTGAAACCGGCGAGCACTACGTGCGCATCACCGTCATTCTCGCCGCCGTGCTCTTCCTGATCGCCATCGGACAGCGCTTTCAAATCCGCGGCGTGCGCTACGGGCTCTCGGCGGTGGCCGGCGCGTTCCTGCTGTACTGCGTCGTGCTGATCGTGATTTACCCGCGCGCCTGAGCGGCCGGGAGACGCGGAGCGGGAGGCGCTGCCGGGCGCCGGCCCGGCCGCCCGCCTGACCGCGGCGCCGCTCAGCCGCTCCCGCCGCCGAGCTTCGCGGCGATGTCGTCGAACTGCGCGCGCACCCACTTCTCGATGCTGTTGGTGTCGACGACGCGGCGGATCGCCTCGGCGCGCGCGCGCTTCTCGGCGGCCGGCATGGTCAGGGCCTCGTAGATCGCCGCCGCCTGCTGCTCGATGTCGAACGGGTTGACGGCCACAGCGAACATGCCGAGCTCCTCAAAGGCCCCCGTGTTCTCGCTGAGGATGAGCACGCCGTCGCGCGTATTGACCACGGGCCCTTCTTTGGCGACCAGGTTCATGCCGTCGAAGATGGCGTTGACCATGAGCGCGTCGTAGTGCCGGTAGGCGGCCAGGGTCTGAGGGAAGTTGTCCTCGATGCGCAGGTCGATGGGCATCCAGTCGGTGTTGCCGTGCTTGGTGTTGATCTGTTCCACGATGCGCGTCACGCGCTCGCGGTAGACCACGTACTCCTCCACGTCCTCGCGGGACGGCTGCAGCAGGGCAAGGAAGGTGATGCGGTCCTTGAGCTCGGGGTGCAGGTCGAGGAAGCGATCGAAGGCGACGAACCCGCGGATGATGTTCTTGCTGAGGTCGAGGCGGTCGACGCGCAGCAGCAGAAACTCGCGGCGACGCTGCACCAGGCTACGCTCCGCGTCTGCCACGCGCCGCGCCGCGGATGCCTTGCGCAGCTCGTCGGGGTCGATGGACACCGGGTAGGCTCGCACCCACACCTCGCGGTCGCCGCAGCTCACGGCGAGGCGGCGCTCGTCGACCTCCAGGTCGAGCAGGTCGCGGCAGCCCTGCAGGAAGTTCACGGCGTAGTGCCGCGTGTGGAAGGCCACCACGTCGTTGCCGAGCAGGCCGGTGAAGACCGCCTTGCGCATATGCTCGGGCAGCACGAGCCACGCGTCGCTCTGCGCCCACGGGATGTGCACGAACTGGTGGATGAAGGCGCCGGGGACGGCGGCGCGCACCAGCGGCGCGACGCCGTAGAGGTGGTAGTCGTGGAGCATGACGAGGGCGCCGGTCCCGGCGGCCGTGCCGGCCGCCCCTCCGGCGCCCGCCGCGCCCACGCCCAGCTCGTCGGCGATCGCTTCCGCGAAGAGCCGCTGCACGGGCAGGTAGCCGTGCTCCCAGGCGTCGACCTCGTTCGGCGAGATGTCGGGGTGCCGCCCGAGGTCCCACAGATAGTGCTGGATGAACCACAGGATCGGATTGGCGATGATGTTGTAGTACTTGTCGTAGACGTCGTGGGCGACGGCGACGTAGTGGACGCGGTAGGCGTCGCCGTCGAGCTCGACTGAGGCGGCCCGGCCCTCGGCGGCAAGGCGCTCCTCTTCGTCGCCCACCGCGGTCGCGACCCAGGCGCCGGGGTGCTTGCGCAGCAGTTCGGTGAGGACGGTCACGAGGCCGCCGGGGCCACGCGTCACCACCGGCTCCCCGGAGGGGTCGTTGTGGAACGAGACGGGGCCGCGGTTGGCGGCCACCACCAGACGGCGTCCTGCAAGATCGTCGGCGTACACGCCGCGCCTCCCTGCGTCGCGGTCGGACCCGGCCGGACCGGCAAAGCATCGCCGGCCGGGCGTTACCGCCCTATCTTACCCGCCTGCAGGTCGGAGAAGAGCCGCAGATCGTCGCGCAGCAGCCGCGGCGTGAGGAACTCGCGGCGCACGTGTTCTTTGCCGAGCAGAGCCATGCGGCGATGCTTCTCGGGGTCCGCCAGGACCTGCAGGCAACGTTCCGCACACTGGGCCGCGGACTTGACGAGATACCCGGTGACGCCGTCCTCGATCTGCAGCGGGATGCCCCCGACGTCGCCGCCGATCGTGGGACGGCCCTTCCAGAGCCCCTCGGTGACCGTGAGGCCGAAGCCTTCGCGGGTGGACTTCTGCACGATCACGTCGGCGTGGCTCTGGAAGGCGTTGATCTCCACCGCGCCGACGTTGTCGAGGTTGGAGAGGATGAACACGTCGGGGTCGTCGGCCGCGTGCTCGATCACCTTCTCGAGGTACTCCCAGCCCTCCGGGTCGTCGCTGGCCATCGATCCGACGAGGGCGAGCTGCATGGCCGGGTGCTTCGCCTTGACGGTGCGATAGACGTCGACCACGCCCAGCGGATCCTTCCACGGGTCGAAACGCGAGACCTGCAGCAGAAGGGGTCGCTCCACGTCGATGCCGAACTGGCGCACGATGTAGGCGGCATCCTCGGAGGAGAGCTTCATGTTCTTGGGCGCCAGAGGGTCGATGGTCGGGGCGATCTCGCGGACGGGCACGGTGAGGCCCCGCGGCACGTAGTCGCGCAGGGTGTAAACGGCCGCGTCGTAGCCGTTGATGAACGGGAGCAGGTAGTCGTAGAGCCCCTGATCCGGCGTGGACGTGTCGATGTGGCAGCGCCAGATCCACCGGGTCGAGCGGTCCTGGCTCACGGTGACGTAGTCGCGCATGGCCAGCGGCTGCGGATCGTGGATGACGACGAAATCGTAGGCGCGCGTGAGCTCGCCGGCGTTGGCGCGGCAGACGCCCTCGTAGAGCTCCCGCGCCTCGGCGGGGAAGTCCACAGCATGGCCCTGCAGGCCGTTGTGAAAGCCCTTGGTCACGTTGTAGAACTCGGGCGGCGCCGTGATCACCTGCCACTCGGCGGGCAGGCCGGCGTCGGAGAGGAGCGGTACCAGGGTGTAAAGGATCTCCGCCACGCCGCCGCCGAAGGCCGTGGCGTTGACGTGCAGCACGCGCTTGCCGCGGAGGCCGGCGGCCAGCTCGTCGATCTCGGCCATGAGCTCCCCGGGGACGATGGAGCGGTAGTCCGCGAGGATCTTGTGGCCGACGTTGACCTGGTGCATGGGACCTCCGGGACGGCGGGGCGTGGCTGCCCGCCGGGCGTCGAGTGACGGTGCGGCCGCAAGTACACCACAAAGGGAGCGCCGGCCAAACTCGGTCAGTGAGCGCGTCGCGGCGGCGCGACCACCATCGCACTGCCGCCCCCACGGCGGACCGGCTCGGCGGCGGCGAGCACCCGGCCGCCGCCGAGGAGCTCGATGCCGGTCGCCGCGCCGATCTCCGGGGTCGCGGCGAACACGTATCCGCGCTCCTGTAGCGCGGCCGCCTCCGGCGTCAGGAGGAACGCGGGCTCCGCCTGCGTCGTCGCCGTGTTGCGCTGGCTGAGCCGTGGGTCGGCGAGGGCCTGCGGGAGCGTCATCCCCTGGTCGAGGCGGTCGACGAGGAGCTGCAGCACGGTGGTGATGATCGACGCGCCGCCGGCCGCGCCGACGGTGAGCAGCGGCGCGCCCTTGCGCAGGACCATCGTCGGGCAGATCGAGCTGCGCGGCCGCTTGCCGCCCTGGACCCGGTTCGGGTGCGTGGCCGAGTCGTAGGTGAAGTCGGTGAGCTCGTTGTTCACGAGGAACCCATAGCCGGGGACGACCATCCCGGCGCCGCCGATGCCCTCGATCGTGAACGTGTACGAGACGACGTTGCCCCAGCGGTCGCTCGTCGAGACGTGCGTCGTCGACCCCGGCTCCGTCTCCGTGGCCGCCGCCTCGCCGCCGGCGAACGGGTAGGGGTCGCCGGGCGCGACCGGGCTGGTGGCGGCGAGATCGGTGATGAGCGCCCGCCGCGTGGCCGCGTAGGCGTCCGCGAGAAGCCCGCGGAGCGGGACGGGGAAGAAGGCCGGATCGGCCACGTACGCGTTGCGATCGGCGTACGCGTACCGGCACGCCTCGAGCATACGCTGCTGGACCGACTCGCGAGTCATGGTCGCCGGCGGGTAGCCTGCGAGGATGTTCAGGGCCTCGCCGACGGTGGATCCGCCGCTCGACGGCGGCCCCATGCCGTAGACGTCGAGCCCGCGATAGCGAACCCGGGTCGGCGCGCGCTCACGGACCGTGTACGCGCGCAGATCCTGCGCGGTCATCACTCCCGGGCGCCAGACGTGCGTCGCCGTCGGCGACACCGGCGGATGGCGGACGGTGTCGACGAGGGCGGCGGCCGGCGGGCCGCGGTAGAACGCCCTCGCGCCGGAGCGCGCGACGCGCGCCAGCGTGCGCGCGAGATCGGGATTGCGCAGGACCGTGCCGACGTCGCGCGGCGTGCCGTCCGCGTCGAGGTAGAGGGCCGCCGACGACGGCACGTCCGCGAACCAGTCGCGGTTCTGCGCGATCTGGTCGTAGAACGTCTGGTCGATGACGAAGCCCTTCGTGGCGATGGCGACGGCCGGGGCCAGCGCCTCGCGCAGCGAGATCGTGCCGTGCTTGCGCAGCAGCATGGCCCACGTGGCGATCGTGCCGGGGACGCCGACCGAGAGGCCGCTGTAGCGGGCCTCGTCGAAGGGCAGAGGGACGCCGTTCTCCCAGAACGACGTCGGCGACATCGCCGCCGGCGCGACCTCACGCCCATCGATCGTCGTCACCCGGCGCCGCGAGGCGTCGTAGAGGACGAGAAAGCCGCCGCCGCCGATCCCGCACGAGAAGGGCTCGGCGACGCTGAGCACGCCGGCCGCGGTCACGGCGGCGTCGATGGCGTTGCCGCCGCGGCGCAGCGTATCGATCGCCGCCTGCGTGGCGAGGCGCTCGATGGTGGCCGCGGCGCCGCCGCGCCCGACCGCCGTCGGCGGGCCGACCGGCGCCGTCGCCGCCTCCGCGATGCCGCCGCCGGCGAGGCACGCGAGCATGAACGCGGCAGTGACGAGATACGCGAACCGGAGTCTCAGGTCGCCTCCTGAAGGAGCGGATCGGGCCGAACCTAGCCCATCCGCGATCTCGAGGCAAGGGCACGCCGGAGGCCGGACGTCCGCTACACTCGTGAGGTGCGCACCTCGCCCACACCCGCGCCCGAGGCGATTCGCATCGCCTGCGACGGCCTCGAGCTGGCCGGCCTGCTCTTCCGCCCGCGCGGCCGGCCGCGCGGCGCCCTGCTGGTGTGCCACGGCGCCGGCAGCCGCAAGGAGAACCACGGCCTCATGGGCGCGCAGGCGGCGGCGGCGGGGCTGGCCGCGCTGACCTTCGACTTTCGCGGCCACGGCGAGAGCGACGGCGTGCTCGGGCCGGACGGCTGGCACGACGCGGTCGCGGCCGGTGAGGCGCTGCTGGCCGCCAGCGACGCCCCGTGGCTGGCGGCGCGCGGGGCCAGCATGGGAGGCTGCTTCCTGCTGCTGGCGGCGCGCGCCCACCCGCGGCTGTTCCGCTCGCTCGTGCTCCTGTGCCCCGCGGACGGGCCGTCCCTGCTCGCCGGCCTCGACGACCTGGAGCGGCTCGAGCGCGCCGGCGACCCCGACCGCGAGTACTACGGCCGCTTCGACGCCGCCGCCTGGCGGCCGTATCTGCGGCGCCTCGACCTCGTCGCCGTAGCGCGCGGCCTGCCGCGCGTACTCCTCGCGCACGCCCGCGACGACGAGGCCGTGCCCTTCGCGCACAGCGCGCGCCTGGCGGCCGTGCTGGCCGCCCCGACGCGCTTCATCGCGCTGGATGAGGGCGGCCACCACGGCCCCGGGCGCTCGCCCGAGGTCGCGCGCGCGACGCTCGACTGGGTCGTCGCGAACGGTGTGTGAGCGGCACAGGAGCCGCGCGCGGACCGGCGACGCGCCCCGCTCCGTCGGCGGCCCGCGCAGCGGCTGGCGTGACCCCAACGCCGCCCGGGCTTCCGCTTCGTCGATATCCGCCTGACTGAGGATCTCGCGCACCAGCCACCAAGGGACATCCCTGGAGCCATGTGGGTTTGGCCGCGCGACAGTGCGAGCGCCGCGGCGCATGAGTCGGTGCTTGGCGCCCGACTCCGGGCCTGCGTAGCCGAAGCTACGGAGTAGCTGGACCAGTCTCCGGCGCGGAAGCGCCCCTGGCGCTGTCAAACTGCAGGGGCGCCAGGATGTTCGTGTCGATGTCGTCCAGCATCGGCAGGTCACGGTCACCGTGATCCAGCTTCACGGAGGCCCAGTCGCGTACGGTATCCTCGAAATGGCGCAACGCTTCCCGCGGAGCGCCGCCCGTCGCCCAAGCTCCATTCAGGCCGACGAGATCGACGAACCACTCGCCCTCGTCACCCATCTGGCGAGCATCAGGCTCCGCCAGTCGCGCCTCTACCTGTGCATACCGCGCCAGCAGCTCCTCGCGTGGGTCGATGTGCGGCATGCTCATCGCCACCTCGCGTGCTTGTGACACAGCCTCGCCCCAGACAGACTGAACTGCAGTCGCCCAGGCGGAGCGTCTTCGAATACACGCGCCGCGGGACAGCCCGTCTCGAATGCTGGTCGATTCACGCTCGCCGCGTCTTCGCCTTCTCCACTCTGGAAGACGCGCTCGTGGCAGCACTGCGACAGGCTCAGCAGCTCAGGCATCGCCCCTCCTCCTCAAGCTCTCGGGGGCATCGACGCTGACGACGCTCGTGGACTTGACCAGATACGCGGGGTTCCCCTCGACGTCGTACCTGTCCACCACGAGAACCACCACTCCACATCAGCCGCCTTGTAGGGATGGGGGAACATGTGCGTCAACTGATGATGGTCACCTTGGGCCAGCGCTCCGCATACCGCTTCTCCTGGATGCGCCGGCGATAGGTCTCGAGACTGACCCGGGTGGGATTGCGTCTGACGACCATCGAGAAGAGGTCGTCCAGTCCGTGAGGAGCCATGACATGAATGATGCCGTCGGCGTCGAGCGTCGGCCCGACCGCCGTCGCATACTCGAGCCATGAGGCGACCGCGTCCTCCAACGAGGCCAGCGCCGCGACGGGATGACCGAAACAGGCCTCGCACCAGAGGTGGACACCAGCCTGGTTCGTGACCTCCCATGGGACGCCGGGGAGAGCCGCGGTCAACTGGCGCCGCAGCGCTTCGTCGCGTCCGGCGCCGGCGTCCGCCGGCTCGAAGTAGGCGGCATCGACATCCGCCAGCGCGGATGGGGCCGACATCCCATGCAGAGAATCCCAGACAAGATCGCGCACCGCTCCCGCGCCGATGCACCACGAAGCGAGCCCGAGGCCGCGGACAGCCGTCAAGCACGGCATGAACCATGGGCTCGATGCGGCGATGGAGACGAGACGCCCCTCAAGTGCTTCATTCCCGCCGGGCATGGTACTCCTGGCTTTCACGGCATGACCTGCGCGCCGTACCCTTCCAGTCTGACCGAGCGCTTCGGCGCGTCGGGTCGATGCGCTTGTCAGGTGAGCACTGCGAGCCCTGGCCGAGCGCACGGATGAGGTGCTCCAGCAGATGAACGCAGGCAGCCGGAGGCTTGGTTTCGACGATCCACGCCGAGACGCTCACACTGGTTATCCAATCCGCATTCGTCTCGAGAAAGGCCGCCATGTTGGCCGTCGATAGCCCGCCCGGTGCAGGGTGTGTCACGTTGGGAACCTCGCTCACGTCAAGAGCATCGACATCGATATGGATGTGACTTGGCCTGTCCAGATGCGGAGGTGGGGTCAGTAGCAGCTCCACTCCAGCCACCTCCATCCTTTCCTTCTCACCCTCGTCCCAGGCTCTGCCCCCGACATGCTTGCAGCGCGCCGCATCCACAGGATCTTCGCCGAGGAGGTCCAGGAGGTGACCACATGCGTTGCCGGTAAGGGCCGCGAACGGCATTCCTCCCAGGAAGCCGGTGCTTGTGGTCACTTCATCGTGGAAATCTCCGTGCGCGTCAAACCAGTAGACGTTCTCGATTTCGGATCTGTGTGCGAATATCACCGGCAGGGCGGTGAAGCAGTCGCCCCCGATGAGGAACCTTGGTGCGGCCTCACGCGCGGCGGAAAGCGCAGCTCCCAAACCCGCGCCGGTACTCCTGATGATCGTCGCCGACAAGTCCTCCCGGGCATATCGCTCGAATTCGGGATCGTACCCGCCGAAGTAGTACGGCAACGTGCTCCAACGCGCATCCATATCGGCCTCCGGGCGGCGGACTTGCCTGTGACCTGTCTCACCTGACAAGGATCATGAAGTCCGCACAACACTCGGCGACAGCCTACGCTCTTCTGCGCCAGCGGTCACGGCACGCACGGGCGGTGGGCTCATGCGGACAGGGTACGCCGCTCTCGAGGGGTGCGAGAGACCGCTGCCGTTCATGGCTGGTCCCGTGCACGATCTCCGGGCACGTTCGGCGCACCTCACCGCGAATCTCTCCCCTCCCTCTTGACTAATGTCATGCTTCCCTTATGCCGATGATTAGGGTATCCTAAAGAGCAGCCCCGCCAGTCGCACCGGCCCGAGGTGCGTCCGCTGCGGGGAAGCGCAGGCCGAGGCGCCGGAGGAGACCCGTGAACAAGCGCACGCAGAGCATCGAAGAGTATCTCGAGGCCATGTTCAAGCTGCAGCGCGGCGACGCCCCCGTCACGGTCAAGCGCCTGGCCAGGGATCTCGGCGTGGCCCCGCCATCGGTCTCCGAGATGCTGGGCCGGCTGCGTGCGGCAGGCCTCGTGACGCCGCACGGCGAGGGCGGCATCAGGCTCACCCCCGAAGGCGAGCACGAGGGCGCCGCGCTCGTGCGTCGTCACCGTCTCAGCGAGCGCTTTCTCGTCGACTACCTGGACATGCCCTGGGACGCGGTGCACGAGGAGGCCTGTAAGCTCGAGCACGTGCTCAGCCCCGAGGTCGAGGCGCGGCTTGCGGAGCACCTCGGCAACCCCACGACGTGCCCGCACGGGCACGCTATCCCCGGTGAGGACGGCACGCTGCCCGACGAAGCCTTGCGCCCGCTCGTCGAGCTCGGCGCCGGTGAGCACAGCGTGATCGGCTGCATCACCGAGGAGGACGGCGAGCTCCTCAGATACCTCGGTTCCCTCGGCTTGCTGCCCGAGACGCCCGTCGCGGTCGAGAGCGTGGCGCCGTTCGGCGGCCCGCTGCTCGTGCGCGTGGCCGGCTCGCAGTACGCCCTTGGGCGTGAGGTGGCCGGCAAGATCCTGGTGCGCGCCTGACGGTCATGGCGACCGTCCCGACACGACGCCGGCGGAGGGCCGGCCATGGGCACGGCGAGCGGACGCTCGTCGCCTGTGTGGCCGGCAACCCCAACGTCGGCAAGAGCTCGCTGTTCAACGCCCTCACCGGCGCCGCTTGCGAGACCGCCAACTGCGCCGGCGTCACCACCGAGGCGTGCGCCGTGTGTACACGGTGGGGTGGCCGGCGCGTCGAGGTCGTCGACCTGCCCGGCGCGTACTCCCTGGACGGCCAGGGCGGCGACCAGCGCGCCGCGCGGACCGCTCTGCTCACGCGGAAGCCGGACGTGGTGGTCGCGGTCGTCGATGCCACGAATCTGGGCCGCAGCCTATACCTGCCCCTGCAGCTTCTCGACCTCGGCTTCCGCGTGGTCGTCGCGGTGAACCTCTCCGACGAAGCGCGCCGCCACGACCGCGACGTCGACGCCGAGGCGCTCTCCCGCGACCTCGGCGTGCCGGTGATTGCGACTGTGGCGCCCCGCGGCGAAGGACTACCCGAGCTCGAAGCAGAGATGCTGCGTGTGGCGGCTTCGGCCAACGGCCTCGGGCGCGCCGCGGGCACGCCCCTGCCCGAGGTCGTCGCCGAGCGCGTGCAGACGCTCGCCGCGGCGATCTCGGCGCGGGCCGCGGAGGCCGGGCGCCCGCCCTTCGGGCTGACCCCCCGCGCCGCGGCCATCACCGTCCTCGAAGGCGACGCCGAGGTCGTCGAGGCGCTCCGGCTCGACACCGCCGGGGTGCTCACGCCCGCCGACGACGGCCTCGCCCTGGCCATCGCGCAGGCGCGGCATGCCGAGGCGCGGCGGCTCGCGGTGGCGGCGCAAGCGCGCCCGCCGCGAGCCGCCGCCGACACCTGGTGGCGCCTCACCACAGCCCCGCGCACCGGGATCCCCATCCTCATCGGAGTCATCGCCGCGATGTTCGCCACGCTCTTTGTGGTCGGCGACGTGCTCTCGCGCCTGCTCACCGGCGCCTGGACGGCCTGGGTGTCGCCGGCCGTGAGCTCCGCGGTCACCGGCGTCTTCGGCGACGGCGTGCTTGGTCGGACAGTCCTCTGGGGCGTCGACGGCGGCATCCTCGCCACCATCGCCGTCGGCATCCCGTACATCCTCACGTTCTACTTCCTCCTGGCGTTCATCGAGGACACCGGCTACATGAACGCCGCCGCCTTCCTCAGCGACCGCGTGATGCACCGCTTCGGGTTGCACGGGCGCGCGGTCATCCCGCT
>JBAXRL010000047.1:0-11992 GCA_037131205.1 Actinomycetes bacterium
TGCGTCGGGTATGGCGTGACGTTCTTGCGAGTCATCGTGGCCCCTTTGATCGTGCTGCTTGCCCACAGCGCTCCCAACCGCGCTTTGTCCCCCACTGTATCGGCTGCGGAGGACGGAAAGCGCAGTCCGCGACGGCGCCGAGCCCGCCGACGGCGAGCGCGACGACTACGACACCGCCATCTACCTCCAGCGGCAGTTCGCGCGACTTCGCGACGCGGGCATCCCCGTCGTGCCGGCCTACGGCAATCACGACGCCGCCGGCGAGATCACGCGCCGCCTGCGCCCGCCTGAGAACGTACACGTCTTCCCGCACGCGTCGGCGACGACAGTAGCGCTGGACGACGCCGGGTTGGCCTTCCACGGCCAGAGCTACGGCAAGCGGGCCGTGATGGAGGATCTCTCCGCGGGGTATCCAGACCGGGCATCGGGCTATCTCAACCCGCGAGACGGGCGCCAAAGGAGCCACGCTCGTCGAGTACGCCGGCAGCGAGCTCCACGAGCGCTCGGCGGAGCTTCTGGACCCAGACGCCGAGATCGGGCGGCTGGTCTTCGGCGCCGGCCTCGGCGCCGCCACGCTCACGGGCGTGCTGAAAGAGCTGCAGGCGAAGGCCGGTGCTCTGTACAAGCCGCGGGGGTCGAATCAGCGCGCGGCGAGGTCGCTGTCGCAGGCGCGCGACCTGACAAAGCAGGTTCGCGAGATCCGCGTGCGCTCGCGAGACCGGGAAGCGCTCGAGCTCGAGCGCCGGCGGCTGGAGAAGGAGGCCGCCGAGCCGCGCGCCGAAACGGCCGGTCTTCGCGGTCGGGAGAACCACCTGGAGCGGCTCATCTCCGCGCTGCCCATGGTGGCGAAGCGCCGGCGCGCGCCGGCGACCCGCGTCGGCCTCGAGAGTCGGCTGGCCGGCATGCCTGCCTCCAGCCCGCTGCTCCTCGCCGCCGAGCGCATCGACGAGCTTCTCCAGGGGCTCGGGCGCTTCGAGAAGAACAAGCTCGATCTCCCTGGGCTCGAGGGCCAGTCGGCGGCGTCCGGCGAGGCCCTCGCGCGGTTGCTCGAGCGCCTGGGCATGAGCGACAGCACCACTCGCCGCGTCACCGACGCGCGTGGCGGCGGTCGCCGGGATCCTTCTCGAGCGCGAGCGTCAGGCGAGCCGCGAGCGCGCCGACATCGAGGGCCTTTGCGGAGACGTCAAGGCCGGCGCCCACCGCCTGGGACTGGACGGCGCCGACTTCGACGCGCTTGAACGCCGGCCGGTCAGCCCCTCCGTCTGGCGCCCGGGCTCGCGTCCGCGCCCGCCGAACGTCGCGCGAACGCGGCAAGCGCCGGCGGGACCATTGACCGGGGACGGCTCCACTGCTAGCTTACCAAGCCATGAGCGGCGGGGACGAGAATGCGGTTTCACCATTCCTCCTCGCCGTTGTGCGGGCAATGGCGATCCGCGGTGATTGGGACCGCTCATCCGCCCTCCGCCGGACCCTGATTCACGCCGGCCGGCATTCTCCCTTCTACCGAGACCGTTTCCGTTCTCTGCGGATTCGACCGGAAGCCGTGCATGGACCGGCGGAATTGAGCCGGCTTCCTTTCACGTTGCCTGGCGATATCGCCGCGGATCCGTTTCGCTTCCTGGCGGTTCCCCTCTCCCAGATCCAGCACATCTGGGAGACCGGGGGAACCACCGGCCGTCCCAAGATGGCGTTCTACACCTCGGGAGATGTCAAGCGGATCCGGCGGATCACTCGCCTCGGCATGGCCTTGCGGGGCGTCCGACGAGGAGATATCGCCCAGATCTGCTTTGCCTTCGGTCGCCCCAGTTGGCCTATCGGCTCGTTCTTGCAGGCGGTCCTGGAGCCGATGGGTTGCCTGATCCTCCCGGTGGGCAACGAACAACCGGTGGAAAAGCAGATCCAGACGATGGAGCGCTTCGGCTCCACGCTCCTCTTCTCCACGCCGAGCTACCTCCGTCGCCTGACAGAGGAGGGGAAGCGGATTCGCGATCTGCGCAGTCTGCCTGTACGGATGATCACGCTCGGGGCGGAACCCTTCTCGGAGGCCTTTCGCCGAAGCGCGGCGGACGCCTGGGGAGCGGAGGTGTTCGACACCTACGGCATGATCGAGATGGGAAATCTGATCGCCGGCGAGTGTTCTCTTCATCAGGGGATGCACCTCGATCCCGACCAGATCGTCGAAGTGATCGATCCACAAAGCGGCCGACCCCTGCCCCCGGGTGGGGAAGGAGAACTGGTCTACACGACCCTCCGTCGGGTGGGGATGCCGCTGATCCGCTATCGTTCCGGCGACATCGCGCGGTTGGTCCAGGAGCCGTGTACCTGCCGTACAATGCCGACCGCGCGGATCAGCCGGATCGCGGGGCGCACGGACCAGATGACCTTTCTGGGGACGGGGGAGAATGTCACGCCGAGCGAATTCGATGAGATCATGGCCGGCATCGCGGGAGTGCTTGCCTATCAGGTCGTGCTTCAGCGCACCGGCTACAGGGATCACATTCTGATCCGGGTGGAGGCCGAAGAACCCAGTCCCGCCATGCGCGAAGCGATTGTCACCGCCCTCTATCGCCGGCTGCCGTTTGTTCGCCACGACGTGGAGCAGTCCCAAACGATCGACCCACCGGAAGTGGAGTTTGTTGCCGCTCTAAGCTTGCAGCAGACCGGTCAGGTCAAGCATCCGGCATTCATCGATCTCCGCGAACGGGAGCCGTGACTGTCATGAAGCCGCGTTCCGGTCGCGTCCGCTACGGCGACCCCCTGGTGGAACGGCTTCCGCTGGAGGAACTGGTGTCGTTGGCCGAGCGCAGGCTGGTTGAGTCACGGGTCGTGGAACGGGCAGCGCGCTCGTCTCTCTATCGCGAGCGTTGGGCGGCAGCGGGCGTCGACGCCCGCGCGGTGCGGAGCTATCAGGACCTTCGCGCGATCCCGTACACCTGCAGTGCAGACCTGCGCTCGGCGCTGCAAACGCACCCGGCCGGGGATCTCGTCTGCTCCGAAGATGTCCGGCTTTGGGTCAGCACATCCGGCACGACCGGCAAGGCCAAATGGATCCCTCGCTCGGACAAGGATCTGGCGATCAGCCGCGAGCTGGGATTGCGGGCAAGGCGCTTGCCGACCGGAGGGCCGGTTGATCTTCCGGATGGAATGACGTCTCTGGGGCTGACCGCGCCCGCTCCCTTCGTCACCGACTCCAGCGCTGCCGTCTCGGCGGTGGACATGATGCTGCTGGGTTTGCCGGGAGAGATGATCGTGCTCAACTACACCGAAGCCGCCGACGCCCTGCTCTTCGCTTTGATCCGCAAACCAGATGTCTTTCTCGCGTTCCCCTCCATCGCCATGCGAATGGCGGAAGGGATCAGCGAGAATGCCCCCCGGCTGGCGCGGGAAATGCTGCGCCAACGTTTCACCGCACCCCACCTGCTGGCCTATTTGGTCAGCCGGATCAAGACCGTGCGGGTACGAGACCTGGTGCGCTTTCGCTGGGGTGGGTTCGCCGGAGAGCCGCTGGCGCCTTACCGGCAAGCCATTCGGGCGGCCTATGGCTTTGACCCCGGCGAGTTCTATGCCTTTTCCGAATTCCTGGGGACGATGGGAGACTGTTACCTCCATCAAGGGCTCCACCTGTGGGCGGATCAGATCATCGCCGAGGTCATCCCGGAGGCGGAGCTGGAACGGGAGGAGGCTTCCCCGGGACTCCCTCCGTCCGCCGTGCCGCTGTGGAAGGCCCCGCCCGGGCTGCGCGGCGATCTGGTGGTGACCAACTTCGCCGACGCGCTGCCGCTGGTGCGCTACCGCACCAGCGATCTGATCGAAGTGGTCAGTACCGAGCCCTGCGGCTGTGGGCGCACGCACCCGCGAATTCGCGTGCTCCACCGGGTGGATGACTTCGTCAATCTGGGTATCGTCCGCTTCTCGATCTACGAGCTGGCCGCCTGCCTGGAACAGGTCCCGGGTCTGCGGCGCTGGCAGTTGCTGATTCGTCGGCAGGGCTACAAGCCCTTGGGGATCGTCCGGGCGGAACCGCTGATCCCACCGACCGACCCGGAATCCTGGAAGGCGCTGATCCTGGAGCAGGTCCGTTCACTGGATGCGATTCGTCTGGGCGAAGAGAACCAGCTGATTGCCCCGGTTGCGGTGGAGATGGTTGTGGCCGGGGAGGATCGACGGACCACCTCGGGCAAATTGCGCCTGGTCGTCTACGAGGATTGATGATGGAAGACACTCTTGCCATCCGTCTAGACCCCTCCGACGCGGAATCGCTTCCGCTGGGCAGGCTGCTCCAATTGGCCGAGCGTCGCCTGGTGGAAGGAAACGTGTTGGAGCGGGCAAGCCGCTCCAAATTGTACAGCCGGCGCTGGCGGCGCTCGGGTGTCCGGCCGGAGCGCGTTCACGACCTGGCTCAATTGCAGGCCTTGCCCTACACCGACGCGGACGACTGGCTGGCGGCGCAGGGTTCCGGATCGATTTCCGGTTTTGTGGCGGAACGGGCACGACTGTGGGTATCCAGCCGCGGGAAGACCCGCAAGTGGGTTCCTCTCGGGGATGTCGATCTGCGGAGGATGATGGGCCTGGCGCTGCGGCTGTCCGCCATGATCGGTGTCGGTCCGCGCGAGCGCATTCTCGCCATCACCGAACCGGCTCCGCGGATCGGCAATTGCGTTCCCTACTTCCTGGCGATGGCGGACATGGTCGCGGGCGGCCTTCACCTGGAGATGATTTCCGGATCGGTGACCATGTTGGGGCGGAACAACTGGCCGGAATTCGCCGCCGAACGTCGCCCCCAGGTGCTGTGGGGGCACAGCGACGACGTTCGGGCATTGGCCGATGCTCTCTGCGCGGCTGGGAAGGACCCCGCCGCGCTCTACCCCCACCTGCGGGTGCTGCTCTGCTTCGGCGCTCCGCTGGAGCCGGCACGGGCGGATCTGCAGCGCCTGTTCGGGGTGAACCCACTCTCCTGCTATCTCTCGGCCGAACTGCCATATCTCCAGGCGGAGTGCGCTCCCGGAACGGGCGTCCATCTCTGGCTGGATGTGACCATCCCGGAGATCATCCCGACCAGCGAGCTTTGCCGGGAGAAGAGCGCGCCCGGGTACGTGCCTATGGCCCTCTTCATCGCCGATGCGCCGGAGGGGACTGCCGGTGAATATGTGGTCACCACCTTCGGCCAATCTCTACCGCTGATCCGCTATCGCAGTGGGGATCGGGTCCAGTTGGTCGGCAAGGGCGCCTGCGTCTGCGGCCGCACGCACCCTCGCGTTCGGTTTCTCGGCCGGATCACCGCGGAATCGGGTGCTTGACCACCCGCCGCCGCTGGCCTTCCGCGCGCATGCGAGGGCCTTTCCGGGGAGCTGACCGTGCGGTGATCACGCGGCTCTCTTCGTCCCGACCGGCGGGCACGGATCCGCGGAAGCGCTGGACCGGGAGCCGCCGCGGCCGCCCGCCACGGCGCCTGCCGCGGGCGCCCGGCCGGCGTGTGCCGCGTGCGCCCGGCCGGCGTGTGCCGCGGGCGCGCGCCACGGCGTGTGCCGCGGGCGCGCGCCCAGCAGCGGCAGGCCATCTTGCGCAGGCCGCGCGTCGCCGCCTTTCAAGGCTTTCTGGACGAAGTGCGCCGAAGGTCGTAGGCTCCCGCAACAGCACCACGAGGACTGCGGCGCGATCGTCGCGCCGACCAGGGCGGAGGTCGCCGTCAGGACCGCGACCTTCGTCTCTGTCGCCGCTCTCCGCGGTCGTGGCGCTCCCCGCGGCGCCGCGGAGGAACGGATCCGGCGCGGTCGGCGCGGCCCGCGGTGGGCGCATGGTCGAAAGCGGCCGAATCCGTTGGCGGTACTTGCAACGATACCGTTGGAAGTACCGCCAACGGAATACGCTCGCGCAGCACTTGTGCCGGGGGCGGCGACCACGGCCTTCTGCAGCTGCAGCTCGGGGAAGACCAGGCCGCGGCTGCCGGAGCTGCGCCGCTTGAAGCGCAGGGTGACGTGCGCGGGTGATCCGGCCCGCGGCCGGTGAAGACGAGCGCGGGAGCGCTGCACGCCGGGAGCGCCGCCGGCTGGGCGCCGGGAGCGCCGCCGGCTGGGCGCCGGGAGCGCCGCCGGCTGCGCGCCCGCCGGCATGGACTACGATCCCCGCGCCGGGTACCCTGTTCCCTGTCCGGCGGGAGCGCGCCGAACGGTTGATGGGAGTGTGGCGGCGATGGCTGGGGACGCGGAGAACGCAGTGCACATGCGGCTGACGCCGCACGAAGAGGACGTCCTCGCCGGCGGCGAGGGTCCGGTGTTGCGGAGAGTCATGCGGACCGTGGTGCAGTACGGAGAGGCCCTGGGCGCTGAGAGGCTCGTCGACATCACCGGCGACGGGCACATGGTGATCGCCTACGCCCTCCCCGGCATCGCCCCGTCGCTGGAGATGCTCGAAGAGCTGGTGGCGGCGGGGCTGAGGACGAAGTACCCGTTCACCCTCGACCCCCGACCGCCGCTGGACTACGACAACTGGGCGCTCGATCCGCGGCAGGTGGCTATCCTCGACGGCATGTATCGGGACCAGGCGCGCTACGAGGACCTGCTCCTTCAACTGGGCGCGCGCGACGCCGACGCCTACACCTGCCGCCCGTTTCTGGAGGAGGTCGGCAACATCCCGAAGAGCGGCGACATCCTCGCCTGGTCGGAGTCCGCCTGCGTCGTCTACGCCAACTCCGTCCTGGGGGCGCGCACCAACCGCAACGGCGCCATCATGGATCTGCTCTGCAGCATCGCCGGCAAAGCGCCGCTGTCGGGTCTGCTCGAGGATGGCGCGCGTCGGGCCACCTGGCGCATCGACGTGAAGACCGCCGACCTGCCGCTGCCCCAGCTTCTGGGGGCGGCCATCGGCAGGCGCGTGCTGGCGGACGTCCCGCTGGTCGGCGGCCTCGACCGCTTCCTCAGCGCCGACCTCGATGCGTCCACCCGCGACTACCTGAACGAGATGGGTACCGCCTGCGCCACGGCCGGGGCGGTCGGGCTCTTCCACGTCGAGGGCGTCACCCCGGAGGCCGTCGTTCAGGGGGCGGACGTCCTCGCCGCGGATCACCGCACGTTTGTGATCGACGACGACGTCCTCGCCGACCTCGAGGCCTCGTACCCCGTCCTGTGGCGAGACAAGGACGCGCGCCCGGAGAAGTGCTACCTGGGCTGCCCGCACATCGGCGTCGATCAGATCGACTGGTGGGCGCGCGGCATCGGCGCCGCGCTGCGCGCGCGGCGCCAGGCGCGGATCAAGGTGCCGACCACGCTGTGCGCAGCGCCGCAGACGCTGGCGCGGCTCGCGGCGGCCGGGAGCGCCTTGCGCGATCTGCAGGCAGCCGGCGTCATGCTCAGCGCCGGCTGCCCCATGCAACTCTTCGACAACGACCTCGCCGCCGGCAGCGCCATCATCACCAACTCGACCAAGCTGCGCACCTACACCAACGCGCGCTTCTTCCCCGATCAGAGGATCGTCGAGATCCTCGTCGGCGGGGAGATCTGAGGTTGTCCGCGATGCTTCTCACCTTCAAGGGGCGCCCGGTCCTTCCCGGCGACGCGACGGGCGTCGCCGTGGTCAGCCGCGGCGGCTTCAACACGTACGCCAGCTTCTTCGCGAGCATCCATGAGCCCTCCGACGTGGCGATCTGCGCCGACAGCGGCAACGCGGATCTCTACGGGCGCGACCTGGCGGGCAGGATCATCTGCCTTCCCAGCTCGACCGGTTCGACGTCCGGCGGGGCCGTGTGGCAGCGCCTCATCGAGATGGGCAACGCGCCGCGGGCGATGCTGTTCTCGCAGGCGATCGACTCGCTGGCGGCCGGCGGACTCATCGTCGCCGATCTCTGGGCCGGCAAGCGCATCGTGGTCGTCGATCGCCTGGGCGCCGCGTTCCTCGAGACGGTCGTGCACGGCGATGAGATCACGATCCGCGAGGACGGCGGCGTCGTGATCCGCCGCGGCGGCGCAGAGCCGTCCGCGCCGCGAGACCCCGGCGCGGCATAGCGGTCCGCGCCACGAGACTGCGGCGCGGACCGCCGTCGCGCGCCGCGCCGGCGGCCTACTTCACGATCACCTTGCCGTGCATCGACGCCATCGAGGCGTGGATGGTGCACACGTAGTAGAAGGTCCCCTTCTTCTTGAAGGTGAAGGAGAACTTCTGGCCGTTGCTCAGAGAGGCGCTGGCGAACAGCCCGGTGACGCTGGCGGTCGTCTGCATGCTGCTCGCGCTGGTCACGTTGTGGACCACGCCGTCCGCGTTCTTCCACGTCACTTTGGTACCGGTCTTCACGGTGATCGTCTGCGGCGCGAACGCCATGTTCCTGATGCCGACACGCTTGACCGTCGCGCCCGCCGCGCCGGCCGGCAGGAGGCCTGCCCCGACCACGGCCGCCAACAGCAGCACTACCAGCATCGACCCGAGCCCTATGAATCGGCGATGTCTCATCGCGTTCCCTTCCGATCGTCGTCGTGTGCGAGCCGGTCGGCCCGACCACAGGCGGGTGCGGCGCGTCGCGGCGCCGCTAATAAGGAGTGATATACCCCGATTTCGCGGGGATACGCCTGGCGGCCGCCGGGGCGGGGCCGCACGAGCTCCCGAGCGGCGCGCGCGGCTCCGAGGGCAGCCGGGGTGGCGACGGGCGCGGCGCCGAACCAGTACAGCGACCAGACAGGGCGCCGGGGGAGATGTATCCTCAGGGGGAGACGGCGCCCGACGCGCTGCTGCTCATGCGCACGGCGTTCGCAGCGCGCCGCCGCGAACGGTACGGTCGCGCTGGAGAGGAAGTGGAGGAATGGCCTCGGACCAGGGATTTGTCGAGTACGTCTGCGATCGGATGGGCGCCGCGGGACCGGTCTCATTTCGCAAGATGTTCGGCGAGTACGCCATCTACCGCGGCGACAAGGTGGTCGCGCTCGTCTGCGACGACCGACTGTTCGTGAGGCGGACGCCCGGTGGGCGAGCCTTTGTCGGCGCTGCCGTCGAGGCGCCTCCCTACCCGGGCGCCAAGCCCCACTTGCTGATCGAGGACAGGCTCGACGATCGTGAGTGGATGAGCGCGCTCATACGCGTGACAGAGGGTGAGCTTCCTCCGCCACAGCGGAAGAAGAAACCGCGATCCACGAAGAAGCAGGGGTGAGGTCCGGGCCATCGTCACCTGTGGGTCGTCGCGGATGGACGCCGTCTCCCCGGCGGCCGGCGCCATGATCCGGGTCGTCATGCTGGCGGCCATGCCGCGGGAATCGCGCCCCCTGTTGAAGCTGCTGGGCGAGTCGCGCCAGCTTGCCGGCGAGCCCTTTCCCACATGGTTCCAGCGTTCCTCCCACGTCGAGCTCCTGCTGGTGGAGACCGGCATGGGAGCGGAGAGGGCGGGGCGGGCCGCTCGGCGCGTGTTGTCCGCCTCCCGCATCGATCTGCTCGTCTCCATCGGCTTCGCCGGGAGCCTCTGGCCGCGGTTCCGCCTGGGCCAGGTGGTGTGGTCCCGGGAGCTGGCCGCCTACGACGAGCGCGGCGAGAGCCCGTTTTCGGTGGGCGTTCGCCCCGCGTCTGTCCCGGCGCTCACTGCCTTCTGCCAGACCCAGGGCGTCCGCTCGGCGCGCTTCCTCACGGTGGACCGGGTGCTGCCCAAGGCGCGCCTGGCGGGACGCTTCGCTGACGACCCCACTGTGGTCGAGATGGAAAGCACAGCGGTGGCCGCCGCGGCCTGCGGCCGCGGCGTCCCGTTTCTGGGCCTGCGCGCCATCAGCGATGAAGCGACTCAGGAGATCGATGTGCGGCTGGACGCCATCCTGGACCGCGCCGGCGGAGTCAGCTTGCCAAAGGTCGTGGGCGCGGTCCTCAGGAAACCCATCCTTGCGGGGTCGTTGCTTCGTTTGTGGAGGAGCTCCCGGGTCGCCGGTCGCACACTGTCGCAGACCCTGATGGCGCTGCTGCAGCTCCCCGAGGAGGACCTGCGGACGCTCGCCGAGCAATTGCGGCTCTTGCCGCTGCCCGGCGGCGGAAGCACCCACTCATAGGCGTAGGTTCCAGAGGATCATGCGCAGCAGGTTCCTGGCATTCAGGCTGCGGACGATGGTCGGTTCGTACCCGCAGTGCATCATGCAGGGCTCGCAGCGAGGATCGCGACCGGAGGCATAGCGCTCCCAGTCGGTCTGCGCCATGAAGTCGGCGTAGCTGCCGAAGTGGGTGTCGGTGAGCAGATAGCAGGGCGATTTCCAGCCGCGCGGGTTGCGCGTGGGGCTGCCCCACGGGGTGCAGGCCAGGGCGAGGTCTCCGGCCAGGAAATCCAGGTAGATGGGATTGCTGATCAGCGGAAAGCGACGGCTCCATGCGCGGATCCGCGCGAACTTCTCCATGACCTCCGCGCGCCTGAGAAACAACTCGTCACCCACATCCTCGTAGCCGAACCCCGGGGCCACGAGGATGCCATCGACGCGGGCGCCGGCCAGCAGGGTGAACAGATGCTCGAGATCGTCGACGCTGGTGTCCCGATAGACAGTGGTGTTGGTGGTGACCCGGAAGCCGCGGTCTTTGGCCGCGCGAATGGCGGCCAAGGCCCTCCGAAACCCGCCGCGGCGGCCGACGATCGCGTCGTGGACGGCCGCGGAGCCATCGACGTGCACGTTCCACGTGAACCGTGGACTCGGCTGAAAGCGCATGAGGTTGTCCTCCAGGAGGAGACCGTTGGTGCAGAAGTAGATGTGCTTGCCGCGGGCCAGGATCGTCCTTACCAGCTCGTCTGCGCGGCTGTAGAGCAGAGGCTCGCCGCCGGTGATGGTGATCACCGGGGGTCCCGCTTCATCCACCGCCAGCAAGCACTCCTCCAGGCTCATCTCCTGGTCGAGGCTGTCGCGGTATTCCTGGATCCGGCCACACCCGGCGCACGTGAGATTGCAGCGGTGGGTAGGCTCCAACATGAGGACCAGCGGGAAGACCTTGCGCCCGGCCAGCATGTTTCGCAGCAGGTATGAGCTCATGGAGCGATAGAGGCTTATGGGAAAACGCATGGCGCGTCGCTTTCTGCCGTTGTGCCTGAACCCCGACGGTGGACCCCATGCCTTGGGGGGATCTGGGGAGTATGCCTCATCGGTCGGTCTCTACAGTCTGGACAGCCGGGGCGACGTTGTCGCGCTGCTGTGCGCGCGCCACCTCGTGAGCTCCGCGGTGGTGAGGAAGCCCCGCATGGAGGCGTTCCAGTCGCGTCCGAGGCAGTCCCCGGTGACGTCACGGCCATCGGCCACGTCGTTGACGATGAGCATGCCCCCCCTCGTGTACGTCTCTCACCGGTGGCGGCAGTACGCCGACGGGATCACACGGCGGACGCTGCAGTGGGCGTGACAACGACTCTCCGCGTCCACTGCGAGAACCATGTGTCGGCGGTCTTGAACCGCCAGTCTACACCGCGGTCAGAGTGCCTCAAGGCGACCACCATCTGTCGGCGGCGGCTCGACGGGGAAGACCGCGCCGCCCGTGGGGCGCTGCCGCGCGAGGCGCAGGGCCGCTGGTCGCCCCCCGCTGGGCTGAAAGGACGCTCGGCCAACAGGCGGTCCGTGAGCCGGAGCGGCTGTCGTGTGGGCGCGCCACATGCGGCTTCGCCACGGCCTCCCGCGGCGCGGCTCAAGCGCTGTCGCGCACTTGCCGATACCGCCCTCAGCGAAGGGGAAACGAATGGAGGGGGAGCCGTGAAGACAAGCCGCATCAGGCTGCTGAGCGCCGCGCTGCTGGTCGTCGTTGCCGTGCTCGCGATGGCGGAGCTCGGCGGCGGCGCACAGGCGCGGCGCGCGGGCGCCGCGCAGGTGAGCACGCACGCCGGGCTGGTCAACTACCGCATCGACGCCGACTCCGGGGGCGTTATGGAGAAGGTCGACAACGTCTACAACACCAGCATCGTCTCCAACGACCGCAACGTGTTCAAGGCGGAGTACGAAGCCGGGTTCATCCAGGGCAGATTGCAGGGACCGCAGATCGTCGCCGCCCGCGACAACGGCTGGGACAGCGCCTA
>JBAXRL010000048.1:0-11982 GCA_037131205.1 Actinomycetes bacterium
CAGAGTCGCGGTAGAGGAGCTTGAGGCCTGGTTCTTCGGCGACGTGCAAGCCATGGCGTCGGCGTACCCTGGAGTGCCGCTCACGCTGGGCGCTCGGAAGGGGTTCCGCGACCCCGATGCCATTCCCGGCGGAACCTGGGAAGCACTGCAGCGGGTTCTCCAGAAGGCCGGTCATCACATGGGAGGCCTTCGCAAGGTGGAAGCGGCGGAGAAGACTGCGGCGCATATGGAGCCGGGCCGCAACCGCTCGCACAGCTTCCAGTGCTTTGCTTCCGGCCTCGCGGACATCCGTTAGCAGGGGCCTCTTAAGCCGCGCCTTGAATGATCTGGAGCGCGCCGGGTTTGATGGAGGCCATTACCTTACGCAGCTTGCCATCTCAATCAACTCTTGTTCAGCGTAGTACATCTCCTCCTTCTCTGCCGGTGGGACGTCGCCGATCTCGGTGTGCAGGCGGCGGTTGTTCCACCAGTCGATGTACTCGAGCGTGGCGAACTCGACCTGCTCCGGCGTCTTCCACGGCCCCTGGCGGTGAATGAGCTCGGTCTTGTAGAGGCCGATGGTCGACTCGGCCATGGCGTTATCGTAGGCGTCGCCGGCAGCCCCGATCGAGGGCGCGATCCCGGCCTCGGCCAGGCGCTCGGTGTAGCGGATCGAGGCAAGCCGATCGCTTTCCGGGCACTGCAGCGGAATCGTCAGGGGACTGTTAGAAGCGACGCATGGAGACAGGTCGCCAGACTCTGCTCGACCAGATCGAGACGAGGAGGGCGCGATGGCCTACAGGAGACCGTCCATGCGAAGGATCAGGGAGATCTTGCGCCTCAAGTTCGAGGCCGGACTCTCGAAGCGCGCCATCGCCCTGACGATCGGCGTCTCGAGGCTGGAGGGCTGCCGGCCTCACGGTGCCCGCCTGCGGGCCGATCCTCTTCGCGGACAGCCCGAAGTCGCGCGAGCATCAGGCCACTGGCCGCCGGCCAAAGACCACCACGGGAGTTGTCACCCGTGTGCGTCGGCCAACGTCAGCCGCGCCCGCGATTCGTGACCCTCGTGGCCCAGTCGCTTCGTGGCTACACTCGTAGGCATGATGCCGGGACTCCCATCACGCCTCTTCCAGCCAGTGGACTCGCTCCGGGGCACGGGTCACAACGTCAACAGCTACCGGCGTGGCATTGACGATGTGTAGCCTCTCGGCTACACTCACTCGTGATTGAACTACGCAAGACGGAGACGTTCGCGCGCTGGCTCGACGACCTGCGTGATCTCCGCGCAAGAGCGCGCGTCCAGGTCAGGATCGAGCGCCTGGCTGCCGGGAATGCCGGAGATGTGAAAGCTGTGGGGAAGGGCGTCTCCGAGTTGCGGATCGACTACGGTCCCGGGTACAGAGTGTATTTCGCCAAGCGGGGGCGTGCGGTGGTCGTTCTCCTGGCGGGGGGCGTCAAGAGCACCCAAGCGGCCGATGTCAGAACTGCCAAGCGCCTTGCAGACACCCTGTAGGAGAGTCGTCGATGAGCAGAACCATCACCACCAAGTACGATGTCGCCGATCATCTCCGTACTCCGGAGGAGAGGGCCGCCTATCTCGAAGCCTGCCTTGAGGAGGCTGGGGGCGACGCTGCCTTCATCGCCAAGGCTCTGGGCGACATTGCCCGCGCGAAGGGGATGACCCAGGTGGCACGTGATGCCGGCCTGTCGCGGGAAAGCCTGTACAAAGCCCTCTCCGGTGAGCGCAGCCCTGACTTCGATACGATCCTCAAGGTGGTCGGCGCTCTGGGTCTCCAGCTGCATGCCGTCGCTGCGCAAGACTCCATGGTTCAGCCAGTCGCTCCAGCCGACCCGCGGGGCTCGTCGGCCCACTGAGCCCGCACGGCCCTGGCTGATGAGCTCAGGAGCCGCGTGCCCGGTCGCGCATTCGATCTGATCGTCCGTACCGACGATCGCGCCGAGGTGAGAGGGTTTGAGGCGTGGGTGGGTGCGGGCTGCGTGGACGGCGCAGATGCCGTTGGGTATGCCGCAGAGGAATCGCGGTGCACCCTCGAGGGGCCACCTGAGACGGCCGGAGGCTTCCGGCCGTTTCCTTTTGTTGAGGCTTGCTGGAGGAGCGGCTGAGCTCAAGTCCTCGAACTGCCGGTTCGGCGACATGCCCACGCGGCCTCTACGGCAAGCTCAGCAGGCGCTCGCTGCGCCAGACGCGCACCACTCGCACGCGCTCCTCGTCGAGATGGTAGACGATGCGAAATGGCGGGTGGATGATCTCGCGCAGTTGCGCCAGGCCGAACTCTGGCGCCATGCGCCCACTCTCGGGGAAGTCAGCCAGCCGCAGGACCGCATCGACGATCTCTCGCACGAGCCGCCCCCCCACCTCGGGAACCTGCTGGTCGGCATACCAAGAGCGGATCTCCTCCAGATTGGTGAGGGCCGAAGGCGCGAAGCTGACGCGGCGCCTGGCCGCCATGTCAGGTAAGACCCAAGCGGCGCTTGACCTCGTCGATGTCGATGTCGAGGCCGGCGTCAAGCTCGACAAGGCCCGCCACCACGCTGCGCATGAAGGCCCGCTCCTCGCTGTCGGCCTCGTACTCGGAGAGCGCCTGCACGACGGCCACGCCTCGGCCGCGGCTCGTGAGCAGCACCGGGCGGTGAGTCTCGTCGACCTGGCGAACGATGCGGCCCGGGTTCACCTTCAGGTCGCTCAAGGGAACGACGTCCTTCGAGAACTGGGGTGCTGCCGGCATTTGGTCCTCCGGATAGCTGCGGTTAACAGGAAGGAGGATAGCACCCCCTAACAGGTCTTGTCAGCCTGCCGCCAAACGCTACCGCACCGCCGGTGTTCGCCGAACACGGATGCTGCAGACTGCATGGGGCCGGCAAACCACAGGCTGATCAGCCAATCCCGCCTGTCACCGCGTAGCCCATCGCGCGGTACCCGGCGAGCCGCTTCTGGTGCATCCGTGCCAGCACTGGGACGCCATCGTCCACGTAGTCGTAGATGATCACGTCCGCCTTGCCCGCGTGCTCCCGGTGCAGCCGGCCGGCGTACTGCTGCAGCGTCCCTCGCCAGGCGACCGGCATGGCCAGGAAGAGCGTGTCCAGGCGCGAATCGTCGAACCCCTCTCCGACGCAGCGGCCGGTGGCGACGATCACTCGTGGGGCGTCGGGTGGCGTGGCCGCCATCGCCTCCGCGATCGCCCGCCGCCTTTTGGCGCCCATCCCGCCCGACATCACGAACACGTTGGCCACCGATTCGCCGAGCGCCGCGGCGAGGCTGTCCCGATGCTCGGTGCGCTCGGTGAGCACGAGCGGTGAGCGCCCCGCGGCGACCGCCGCGAGCACGTCGGCGACGATGAGCGCGTTGCGCGCAGGGTCCGCGGCGAGCGCGGAGTAGACCGCCTGAATGCCCGGCTCGAGCTCGGCCGCGGGCATCGTGAAGGCGGTGCCTCTCACAGCGACCCTGTGGTCGAACGGACGCGCCGCGGCTTGGCTTCTGGCATCGGTGCGGTATCTGATTGGGCCGCACTGCATGGTGATGATCGGCTGGCGCCCGTCTCTGCGCACGGGCGTCGCCGTGAGGCCCACGACGTACCGCGCCCGCACCTGTCTCAGCACCTGCTCGAAGCTGAAGGCCGAGAGATGGTGGCACTCGTCCACGATCACCTGCCCGTAGTCGGCTACCAGGTCGGCGACCACGCCCTTCCTGTTGAGGGACTGGATGACGGCGACGTCGACGGCGCCGGTAGGTCGTGCGCGGCCGCCACCGATCGCGCCGATCGCGGCGGGCGGCGCGTCGAGGAACGCCGCGAGCCGCTCGAGCCATTGATCCATGAGCTGCCGGCGATGCACCAGCACCAGGGTGTTGACCCGCCGCGCGGCGACGAGCCAGGCGCCGACGACCGTCTTGCCGAACGCGGTGGCGGCGCACAGCACGCCTTTGTCGTGCGCCAGGATCGCCGCGGCGGCGTCGAGCTGCTGCGGCGTCAGCTCGCCGTGGAAGGTCACGTCGAGCGGCTGCCCATCCGTCCTCTCGTCACGGATCCGCGGCTCGATGCCATGGGCCGTGAGCAGCTCGAGCGCCGCGTCGAGGCAGCCGCGCGGCAGCGCGATGTAGCCGGCGATCTGCTCCGCGCAGCAGATGAGCCGCGGCTTCGCGAACGTCGGCAGGCGCATCGCTTGGGCGCGGTAGAACTCGGGGTTCTCGAACGCTGCCAAGCGGACGAGCCGATCCTGCAGGCCCTCTGGAAGGCCATCCTTGCTGACGAACACGAGGTTGGCCGACACGACGTCGGTGGCGTCCGGGAAGGATCCCTTGATGCGGGACTCCGATCGTAGCCCGGAGGGCGGCAAGGTCCAGGGCTCCTCTACGCCGTCATCCAGGGCGATGCGCTCGCCGAGGACGTCGGCTCCGTCCATCGCCCTCTCAAGAGCCTGCGCAACGTCGGCGCCGGTCATCCGCGTGACGCGGGAGAGCAGGCGCCACTGATCGGGCGCGGGCTTGAAGACGGCGTCGACGAACACGCTTCTGCCCTCGTCCCGCGGCTGGCGCTGCAGGGGCAAGGCGATGAGGTTGCCGAACCCGCCCTTGGGGAGCGTGTCCTGGCCGGGGAAGAGGCGGTCGTACGAGTCGAGGCCCACCTCATGGCGCTGCGCCGTCGTTCTGGTCAACAGGGCCGCGCCGAGCCGCCGCGCCTGCGCGGCGTCGATCGCTTCCGCGAAGAACAGCCACACATGCGCGCCCTCTCCGGAGCGCGAGACCTCGACGCAGACCGGGACGTCGAGCTGCGCACACACTCCCGTGAAGGCCGAGACGTCGTGCCGCCACTCGGCCTTGTCGAAGTCGAGCGCGAGGAAGCGGCAGGTCTCGTCGGGCAGCAGCGGGTAGACGCCGACGGTGTGCCGGCCCGTGAGGTGGTCGCGGATCACCTCGTCGGTGAGGGGCAGCAGCGCCCTGTTGGGGCAGTCCGCGCACTTGACCTTGGGCTTGCCGCACAGGGCGCGATCCCATTCGTGCGCGCACGCCGGCGCGTAGCCCGACCGGCCCACCTTGTTCTGCCAGCGCACTGCGTAGACATCATCGCGGCCGCGAAAGAGCCTGCGAAACAGCGCGAGCTTGGCGGCGACGGGGGAGCCGGAGGTCACCGGGGCCTTGGTCTCGAGCGCGTCGGGAGCAGCCATCGTGAGCGCCGCCGGAGGGGACGTGAGCCGCGCCGGAGATGGCGCGGTCCCGGTCGGTCCGAGCAGCGACCTCAGGTGGGTGTTCTCAGCGCGCAGCCGCTCGCACTCGGCGCGCAGAGCGGTGAGCTCGTCCTTCTCGCCGTCGGCGTTCACCATTCCGACATTGTCTCAGTCTCAAGGGTGGATCGGAACTTCCTCCGCGCCGGGCGGCGTCGAGGGCCCGAGGCAACCACCGAGGATTCCTCGGTGGTTCGGGCCGAAGGATGCCACCGGGTCGGTCGGTCGAACACGACCGGATCAAGGGAGCGTGTACCGTTCGCGGCGGCGGAGCTCGGCGTCTCCGACGCCCGCGGCGGCCGGGCGGAGTACACTGGGCTCCCGTCGTTTCACGAGAGGACCGCAGTGACCCGCAGCCCGGCCGAGGCGCGAGGCGCGATCACGAGCCTGACCAGCGGGGCGGCGGCGCTTGTCGCGTTCTTCGCGATTTTCGCCGCCGCCCTGCTCGCCGCCGTCTGCCTCGCCGCCTCCGCCTCCGCCTCCACCAACCCGAGCACGGCCGAGATCGGCGCCAAGCTGCAGGACGCCGCCGCCGCGCGCGGCATCCCACCGGAGATCCTCTACGCCATCGCCTTCCAGGAGAGCGCGTGGCGCCAGTTCGACGCCAACGGCGACCCGCTCATCGGCTTCGACGGCCTCGGCATCGGCATCATGCAGGTGACCTCCTACGTCGCCTACGACCTCGATGTCGAGAGGCTCAAGGCCGACATCGACTACAACATCGCCGCGGGCGCCGACATCCTTCTGGAGAAGCGGACCTGGACGCCGGTGATCGGCGACGGAGACACGCGCTGCTACGAGACCTGGTTCTACGCGGCGTGGGCGTACAACGGCTGGACGGCGGACAATCCCTACCCGTACCAGGTCTGGCGGCACGTCGCCGACGGCCCCGAGGGCTGGTGGACGGGCGTGCCCGTGACGGCGGTCCCCAAGGCGTCGCTCGTGAACGGCCTCGGCGTGACGACTCCGACGCCGCAGCCGGCGCACTACTGGAGCCCGACGCCGCTGCCCAAGCCCACGCTGAGCGCGCCGCGGGCGCCCGCGCGGGTAAAGGCCGGCGTCCGTTTCACGGTTTCCGGCACGCTCGCGCCGCGGCACGCCGTCGGCGCGCGCTCCGTGGAGGTCCGTTGCTACCGCACGGGCGGCGGCGGATGGATCCTCAAGAAGACGGTGCTGAGCACAAACAGCGACGCCGGCGAGCTCACGACGTGGACGACGCAGCTCGGCCTGGCGCAGACCGGCCGCTGGAAGCTGGTGGCCCATGCGCTCGCCGACGCGGACCACGCGGCCGCGAGCTCCGGGCCGGCGTACGTCACGGTGCGGTAGCGCGTGGGGGAGGGCTGAGACCGGTGGTGAGGACGACGGGCCGGCCGCACCGGCGCATCGAGGTCGCGTCGTACGCGTGGCTGCTGAAGGGCATCGCCGGCACGGAGGCCGGCGGGCTGAAACTGCACGCCGCCGGTCAGGCGCACCGCCTCTCGTTTGTGCCGCCCAACGGCGCCGAGCACGCGGAGGCCCGCGGGATGGCGGCCGTGGGCAACCTTGCGGCGCTGAGCATCGTGGCGTCCAGGGCTCACGATATCGGCGCCGGACGCGCCGTGGGGCGGCGCCGGCGCGAGCTCCTCAGCGCCGCCGCCCAGGCGTGACGGGGAGCGCGGGCGGGCGGCAGGTCGCGAAACGGTAGCCCAGCGCTCAGCGACGACCCCGACGCCATCCGGTTCAGGGCCGCGTTCCGCGAGCCACCAGAGACACGCCGGCGAGCGGACGCGCGCTGCTCGGGGTGAGCGCTCGCGACGCGATGTGGACGAAAGGGGCAGAAGGTCATAGGCTTTCGTGAGGGCGGCAGGCAGACCGCGGGATCATCGTTGGGATGACCGCGGCAACCGTCACATGTACCGTCACCCTGTTGGTGACGACATCCGCGGGAGGTCGCGTTGGAGGGACGGCAGAACGGCACGAGGCCAGACTGGGAGACTGCCGATGGGTCCCTCGATCCGCGCAGGTTCCCGATCGACGGCGTGCTGCGGCAGGCTCTGGATGAAGACGCCGAGCACTTCCGCGGGGCCTGCTCCATGTTGGCGACGATGGCGCGTTACGAGCGCCGCGAAGCCGGAGTCTTCCTTCTCGGCCTGCTGTCATTCAACCGCGACGATCTCGAGCGACTCGCGCAGGTCGTGCGCGCCCTTGGGGCGTTCCCCACTCGCGAGGCGCTGGATGCCCTGACCGCGGAGCTGCGCCGCATCCCGTCGACCAGCTCCACGCGGGGCTACCTGAACGCGGTCCTGGCGGCGCTCACCGAGTTTCCCGATGATCTGGTCTGCGACAGGCTCGCCGAGCTGTCCGCGGACAAGAGCTTCAGCATCAGGTGGCGGCGGAAGTTCCAGGGCGCGCTGGAACGCACGCAGCGTTACCTCGACGAGAACGACGACTACTGGTGAGCGACGGCCGTGCGCTCCCACCGAGGCTCGTGCGGTGTGGCGCTCGGAGCGAACGCCTTTGCGCGGCGCCGCTTCCTTCAGCGTACGGCGGAGGTGATGCATGACAAGTCAGCCTGAATCGACCCCGCGGAAGATGTACTGGTCGGACGACGTCCGCGGGACCAGGCGCTGCCCCGACTGCCACGCCAGGCTCGTCCCGAAGCCCCAGACGTATCTGCTGATCCTGCGGCACGCGAAGTACACGGCTACCCATCTCGCGGGCAGCGCCGGCGGCCACTTCTGCCCCGCCTGTCCGGTGGTCGTGCTCGACAGGAAGCAGTTCGACGACTACGCCGCGACGAGCAGCGACGCCCGCGCAGGAAGCTCCTACCTGGCGCCCGGCCTGGTCGACCTGTCCGCCGTGCCGGAGGACAAGGCGGACCTGCCTTTCGACGAGCTCGACAACCCGCTCCCCCTGGTCATGTTCACGAACCTGCAGCAGGGCCCGGAGCCCGAAGACCCGGCGCTCGTGAGCGGCGATCCGCCGCTGCGACCATCGTCTTTCGGCCGGCGAACGAGGAGCGCGTCGCTGCGCCCCCCCATCTGTGAAGGTGAGCGCGTTCCTTGAGGACCGGATGGAGAGCGCCGCGCCACGCGCGACCCCGGTCAGCCGACCGGGGGCGCGTCCACTCCGAGGCGCGGACACATCTGCGCGAGGCGGCAGGCTTCACAGTCGGGTGAGCTCGGGCGACAGGCGCCGCGCCCCAGCGCCCACAGACTGAGGTCCATGACGCCGGGGTACTTGGGGTTGATCTCTCTGGCGCGATAGACGATCTCCTCGTCGGCGCAGTGCATCCTGACAAGCCCGAGCCGCCGCATGACCCTGCGCACGTGCGCATCGACTGAGATATCGATCGAGTATCTGTCCCTCATCGGGATCCTGAAGTCGCGCGCCAGGATGCCGGCCGCCATGGTGGCGATCCTCGGCGAACAGCCGTCGAGCTCGAGGAAGCGGCGAACGATGGTGGAGCTGCGCGGGGAGTCGGCCCAGATGCGAGCGGCGTCACCGTCGTAACGATTCGCTATCCGCTGAAGGGCGGCGAAGACGACGGGCGCCATCTTGGCCGGGTAGCGGTGGAGGGCGTCGGGCTCGCGCAGGTGGCCGGCGATCGCCTCGGCCGGCAACGCCGCGAGGTCGGCCAGCTCCCAGGAGCCGGCGCGCTCGCCGAGCCGGTACGGCAGCGTCCACGCGCGCTCGGCGGTGTCCTGGCGATCGACGAGGCAAGCGAGCACGAAGGCATGAGGGTGGTCGTCGAGATCGTTGAGGAGGGCGTTGGCCTCAGGCAGCGAAACCAACGGAACGGGCGCGTAAGGGCGCCGCATCGCGGCGTAGCCTTGCGCCACCAGCCTTTGCGTGATGCGCTCCGTATCCATGGCGGGGAGTCTATCTGACGTTTGTGGCCCGTGCGCGCGCCGCATCGAGATCCACACGTTCATGCCTCGGACATACGCCATGACAGGTGGTAGAATCGGCCGCGGTTTCCGAAGGAGGTCCGCCCGTGTCCGCCGATGTCGAGCTGCTGAGGTCGTTGTGCCTCGCCCCGGGTCCGACCGGGTTCGAGGCGCCGGCTCAGGAAGTCGTACGCCGGCGCCTGGCGCCGCTCGGAGAGGTCGCCGCCGATCCGCTGGGCAACATCTGGCTGGACGTCGGCCCCGCCGGCGGCCCGCAGGTCGTGGTCACGGCGCACGCCGATCAGATCGGCCTGATCGTCACTTACGTCGACGAGCACGGCTACCTGTTCGTCGAGAAGATCGGCGGCGTGGCGGCCCTGCTTGTCCCCGGCCGCCATTTCGTGATCCACAGCGCCGGCGGCCCGGTACACGCCGTCGGCGGCAAGAAGCCCACGCACATCATCCCCGCCGACGAGCGCGAAAAGGCGCCGCCCCTCGACGAGCAGTTCCTCGACATCGGCGCCTCGAGCCGGGAGGCGGCGCTCGAGCGCGTCGCCATCGGCGACCCCATCACCTTCACGCCCGACTTCATCGAGCTGTCGCCGGGCGTCTTCGGCGCCCAGGCGTTCGACGACCGCGCCGGCGTGTACTGCCTGGTGCGCGCCCTCGAGCTCTACGCGGCCGCGCCCGGCGCGGCGCGGCTCACCGGCGTCTCCACCGTCCACGAAGAGACCACGTTCATGGGCGCCAAGGCGCTGGCGAAACGCCTCACGCCGGCCGTGATCATCGTCGTCGATGGCGATTTCTGCAGCGACACGCCGGCCGCCGACGCCAGGAAGCTCGCCGGCGAGGTCAAGCTCGGCGCCGGCCCGGTGCTCGGCCGCGGCGCCGGCAGCAACCACGCCCTCCTCACGATCGCTCGCGAGGTGGCGGCCGCGGAGGGCATCGCGGTGCAGATCAAGGCGGCCCCCGAAGCGATGTCTACCGACGCCGACGAGCTCATGGCTGCGGGCGCCGCGGCGACGCTTTCGCTGAGCCTGCCGGTGCGCTACATGCACTCTCCCTTCGAGGTCGCCCACGGCGACGACCTGGAGGCCGCGGCGCGCCTCGTCGCCGCCCTCGCGCGGCGTGTCGGCGCGGCCGCCGCCGCCGAGTCATTCGTGCCACGCGTCTGAGGCGGCTCGCCGCCGCGTCCCGGGAGGCCCTGTGAAGCTGTTCATCGCCATCGATCTGGAAGGCGTCACGGGCGTGGTGTCCGAGCTTGACACCAGCCGCGAAGGACCGGCCGCGGCGGTCGCCCGCAAGCACATGCGCGCCGATCTCGACGCGGTGCTCGAGGGCTGCTTCGCGGCCGGCGCCGACGAGGTCGTGGTGTGCGACGCGCACGACGACGGCCGCAACCTCGACGCCGCCGGCCTGCCTCCGCGCGTCGTCCTCGTGAGCGGCTCTCCGACGCCGTACAGCATGCTGCAGGGCATCGGCCGCGACTGCGACGGCGCGCTGTTTGTGGGTTACCACGCGCGCGCCGGCGCCGCCGCGGCCGTGCTCGAGCACACCTGGAACTACAAGGTCTTCGCCGCCGCGCTCGGCGATCTGGAGGTCGGCGAGCTCGGCCTCGGCGCCCTGCTGGCTGGGCATTTCGGCGTGCCCGCCGTGTACCTGTCCGGCGACGACAAGGCCGCCGCCGAGGCCGAGGCGCTGGCGCCGGGCATCGTCACCACCGTGGTCAAAACGGGCATCACGCGGCTGGCCGCCGGCCTGGTCTCGCCGGACCACGCCCGCGCGCGCATGCGCGCCGACGTCGAGCGGGCGCTGCGCGCCGAGCGTAAGCCGCCGCCGCTCGCCTGGAACGGCGAGCCTCTGCGGCTCACCTTCACGCGCGTCGAGTACTGCGACCGCGCCGCGGGCTGCCCCGGCGTGCGGCGCCTGGACGGGCGCACGCTGCAGATCCCGGGAGCGGACTTCGAAGAGGTCTACCGCGGCTTCCTCGCCTGCGTGCGGCTCTCGGACCTCGAGGATTGACGGGCGCAGCCGGGCGAATGCGGGGGGGCGCCGCGAGGGGCGCCGCACCGTGACGGGGGCCGCGCAGTTGCGGAGGCGCGGCCGGTGTGGTCAACTACTGCCGCGGGCGGATGTAGTGTAGTTGGCAACACGTCAGCTTCCCAAGCTGAAGATCGCGGGTTCGACTCCCGTCATCCGCTCCAGGCGCTTCCAGGGATCCGGTGGGCATCGCGACCCCCTTCTGGGGGCCGTTTTCGTGCGCGGCGACCCTTCAGAGATCGCTGTGGCGCTCCGCCAGGCCAAGGTGGTGCAGGCGCGCCTGCATGGCCTTGCGGCCGACCTCGAAACGCTCGGCCAGACGGGCGGCGTCGGGGCCGTGCGTGCGCACCGCCTCGCGCACGAGACGCTCGGGCATGAGCAGCTCGGCGGCAAACTCGTCGGCCTCGCCCTCCTCGACGCTCCCCGCCTCGTCGGCGACGCCGCCGAGCGCGGGATGGCAGCCCTCCTGGTGCAGCACGAAGTGGCCGATCTCGTGGGCGATCGTGAAGCGCCGGCGGCCTGAGGCGCCGCCGTTCGGCGCGACGGCGCGCCCGTCGCCCAAGGGTTCCAGGGCGGCTTCGCTGGTGAAGGGCTCGCGGGTCTTGCCGAGCAGCTCGAGATTGAGCGCGCTGACGACGTCGCGTAGCGACACCGGCTCGTGCGAGACGCCGGCGGAGTCGAGCAGGCGCGTGGCCTGACGGCGGATGTCTGACGTGGGATGGTTCATGAGGACGGCCCCTTGGGGGGAGGGCATTCTACCACCCCGCGCTGAGGGCTCGCGACCGGTCGCCGTGCGCGCGCTCAGGCGCCGATGAGCGGCAGCAGGCGGGCGACGACGCCGCCCACGGCCAGAGCC
>JBAXRL010000049.1:0-11926 GCA_037131205.1 Actinomycetes bacterium
CGCTGGGGGTCCAATGCCTGCGGGCAGTGAGCGGAGACGGCGCTCAGCTGCGGCTATGGGTGCAGCAAGGGCATGATACACCGGCCGGCGGGCGGAGCAAGCCCGGCCGTTTCGACAAGATGGCGGAAGAAGCGGCCGCTTGTACGACGGCCGGGCCGCGCCCGCCGGCACCGGCGCCCTGGCCTACTGATCCCTGGAGCCCGCGGCCGGCGGCCGGGCCGCTGCGGCGGCCGCTTCCCGGCCGGCGACGGCAGCCGCATAATAGAGCGGCAGGAACACGAGGCCCTGCTCGGGAAGCTCGGCATATGGTCCGGCAGACACCACGTAGCCCGGCGCGCACTCAGGGTGCTCGGAGAGGAGCAGATGCATGCTCTTGAGCTTGCCGGCCGGTCCGCTCTTGACCTCGACGGCGCGGATCGACCCCTGCGCCGACACCAGGTAGTCGACCTCGGCGGTGCTGCCCCTTGCCGAGCGCGTCCAGTAGTAGAGATCCTGTCCGGTCGCTGCCAGCAGCTCCTGACCGACGTACTGCTCGGCCAAAGCGCCGTTGTACACACCGAGCAGATCCGCCTGGCGAAGGCCCGCCTCGATCGACATGTCGGTGAGCGCGTGCATGAGACCCATGTCGACGAGGATCGCCTTGCGCGTGCGCGCGGACGCCATGGCCCCCAGGGGCATGCCGGCGAGGCGCGCGGCGGAGATCCTGTGGATGACGCGCGCCCGGCGCAGCGCATGGAAGGCCGACTTGACCGTGGGATGCGAGTAGCCCGGCGCCAGCGAGGTATAGGTGACCTGCCGGCCCACCGAACGGGCGACGGTGGTGAGCACCTCATCGAGGCAGGCGGGGTCGACGCGCGGGGAATACTTGGCGAAGTCGGCCCGATAGGCGCCTACCAGCGCGTTCTGAACAAGCCGCGCTTCCGAGATGCGGCCGCTCGCCACGAAGGCCGCAACGGCGGCAGGCATGCCGCCGACGAACAGGTAGTCGCGCACGTTCTGCAAGAGTGCTTCGTGCATCGACCGACCAAGGTCGCGGGGCCCAGCACACACCACGTCGGCGGCCGGTTCGTTGCCGCGCGCCCAGAGGAACTCGAGGAAGCTCAAGGGGTGCACGGGAAGCATCTGCACGCGGCCCACGGGGAACGAGATCGAGCCCAAAGCGAATTCGATGAGCGAGCCGGCCGCGACCACGTGGAGCTGCGGAAGCTGCTCGTAGAAATAGCGCAGCGCGACGATGGCTCGCGGACACGCCTGGATCTCGTCGAGGAACAGCAGATCCTGGCCGACCGCGATTCGGTGGCCCATGGCCAGCTCCAGGTCGCCAAGGATACGGTCGATGTCGAGGTTGCCCTCGAAGAACCGGCGCCACTCGACATCGCGCTCGAAGTCGACCTGGTGGAGACGTCCGGGCATGTGGCGCTCGGCGAAGTCCGTGACCGCCCAGGTCTTGCCCACCTGGCGGGCGCCACGAAGCAGCAGCGGCTGCCGGCGCGACGAGACCTTCCAGTTGATCAGTTGGCTCGTGATGGTGCGTCTCATGGCGTGAGTCTTCACCCGGTGCTTTCAGATGTCAAGGGTCTTTTGAAGTCAACACTTTCAGAAGTGCCGGTTGTTTTGGAGCCGACCGATCGCGCGCCGCCGTGGGTCCCGTATGTCCGCCCGGCGGCGGAGCGCGCCGGCGGCGCCGCGGCGTGCCCTCAGTCGTTCGGCGGCGAGTTTGCGCCGAGGCCGGCGCACAGCGCCTCGGTCTCTGCCAGCGCCGGCTTCGCGCCGAGCCGCGCGAAGATCTCGCGGGCCGCGGCCAGAACGGGCGCTGCTTGCGGCGCTCGTCCGAGCGCCATCAGGCAGCGCCCCTGCCCGAGCAGCGCCTGCGCCTCTTCGTAGGGCACCTCGAAGTCGTGCCAGCGCGCGGCGGCGGCGGCGAAGCCGGCGGCCGCCGCCGCGCGCTCCCCGCGCCGCTCGGCGAGGAGGCCCCGAGTGGTCGCCAGCACGTTCCTCTGCATCGGCAGCACCGACTCGATGCCGTCCGCAAGCCGCGCCGCAAGCCGGTCGCCGCCGGCGGCCAGAGCCGTGCGCACCGCCTCCGGCAGGTAGGCGACGTAGTTGGGGCCGCTGCCGGGGCGCGGTCGCGACTCCCACTCGACCAGGAGCTTGAGCGCGGCGGCCGCGTCGCCGAGGCGCAGGCGCACCGGCGCGGCCGTCAGCAGCGCATAGGCCCTGATCCAGGGTATCTCGCTGCTCAGGCCGTGATGCTCCAGCCGATCGACGAAGGGTCTCGCCAGATCGGCCTCTCCACGAGCCACTCGAAGGACCGCCTCCTGCGCGCGCACGATCACCAGGTCCGAGCCGGCCTCGCTCTGCACCAGGGCGGGGGTGAGCTCCGCGGCCTTCGCGAGAGCCTCGTCCCACTCCCCCACCAGCCCGAGCGACTCGATCAGGTTCACGGTGAGGCGCCGCGCGGCCTCCGCGTCCCACTCGCCCATCAGCCCCAGCGCCTCAACGGGCGCGGACGGTGACGAAGCGGCAAGCTCTTCGAGGCGGCGCCTGCGGGCGGAGCTCATGCCGTCCCGGAGAGCCGCGGCCATCGCCGCCGGCCCCTTGTACGAGAGCAACGCGTCGGCGTAGTTGAAGGTCAGCAGCGCGGCTTCGCGGTCGAGTCCGGGGGAATTCGCCAAGCTCAGCGCGTCCAGGTAGTCGTCCAGCCCGCCGCTATCGCCGAGGATGCAGCGGATCCCGCCGCGGTATCCCAGCAGCAGGACGGGCTCGGGCAGCCCGAGGCGTCGCGAGATCGCCACGGCTTCGTCGATCGCCTCAAGCCCTGCCTTGGGGTCGCCGGCAAACCACAAGGCCTTGCCGTATCGCCCGAGCACGCTCGCCATCTCGGAGCAGGGTTCGTCGTCCTCCAGTAGCGCCAGAGCGTCCTCCAGAAGTCCGACGACGCCGGGGTCGCCAAGGGCATACAACACGTCCGCGCGCCTCGCCATCGTGAGCGCGGCGGCGCGCCGGTCGCCGGCCGCGAGCAGCGCCTGACCGGCCTCCCTGAGCGTGTCGGCCGCCTCGCGGTACCTGGCGGCCTGGAAGAGTGGTTCCGCCAGGCGCGCGAGCAACGACGGGCGCTCCGCGTCCTCGGCCCCGGCGATCTGGAGGGCGCGGGCGTAGTGCCGCTGCGCCGCCGCCGCGTCGAGGTCCATGGCGCGGTCGCCGGCCACCGAGAGGTAGTGGACCGCCGCGGCGACAACAGAGTCGGCCAGGGCCTCGTCACCCGCGGCTCGGGCAAGCTCGACGGCGGCCGCGAAGTGGCCCGCCAGGACCGCGGCCATGTCGTCGGCGCGCTCCCCGGCCTTCGCCTCGGTCCAGTACGCCAGGGCCGCGTGCTTGCTCGCGCGCACGCCGCGCGGCAGCCCGTGGTAGGTGACGTCGCCCACCAATCCATGACAGAAGGCGAATTCGTCCTCACCGCGCATCGAGGACTCGTGCACATGGCGCACGAGCTGTCTGGAGAGCAGATCGCCGAGAGCTACCTCCACCCTGACGGCGTCTCCGTCTCCCAGCGCGACGAGCGCGCCGCTCCAGAACCTGTGCCCCACCACCGCCGCATCGGCGAGGCATGCCTTACTCTCGACGGACAGAGCATCGACCCTCGCGGCGATGACCGCCTGCACGGTCCCGGGCAAGGAAGCCTCCCCGCTCCCCAGACGCTGAACGCCGCGAAGCGCCGTGTCGTCGAGAAGCCGCGCCAGTTCCTCGGCATAGAACGGGCTGCCCTCCGCGCGATGCGCGATGGCCGTGACCACGTCAGCGCCCACGCCGGCCGCTTCCGGCAAGGCCGTGACGAGCTTCATCGTCTCCTCGTCGGACAGACGCTCCAACCAGATGCGGGTGAAGCGCCCGCCGGACGCCGCGAAGGCCGGGCTGCCCGCGAACAGCTCTGGTCTTGCCGTGGCGACCACGAGCAGCGACGCCGAACCGACATGGACTGCCAGGAACTCGAGGAAAGCGAGCAGGGCATCGTCGGCCCAGTGGAGATCCTCCACGCAGAGAACCAGCGGGCGGGACGCGGCAAGCCCCTCAAAGAACCGCAACCACGCCGCGAAGTTCTCGTCGCGTCCCCGCTGCGGCGCCTCCAGCCCGACCAGCGGACGCAGGCGGCTTGACAGCCAGTCCCTGTCGGGCCGCGCAGAGACCGCGCGCTCCAGTTTGGCCGCCACAGTCCGCGCATCGTCGGTCTCCAGGATCCCTGCATGGCCCTTGACGATCTCGCCGAGAGCCCAGAATGTACGACCTTCGCCGTACGGCAGGCAACGACCCTGGCGCCAGGTGGTCAACCCCGGGCGCGCGTCCACGTAGCCGGCGAGCTCGCAGACCAGCCGCGTCTTGCCGATGCCCGGATCGCCGAGAACGAGAACGACCTGTGGGGACGACGAGCCGACGGCTTTCTCGAACAGACTGACGAGGTACGCGAGCTCACCATCGCGACCTATCTGCCGCGTCGCCCCGACGCTGCTCTTGCGTACGCCCAGGCGCGAGACGGGCGCCTTGGCGAGCCAGGTGGCGACCGGGGCGGACTTGCCCTTGAGCGCCGCCGGCTCCAGCGCTTCGTAGTCGAACACATCGGCGGTGAGGGCGTAGGTCGCCTCGCCGACGACGACGGCCATCGGCGGAGCGGTCGCCTGCAGGCGCGCGGCGACGTTGACGGCGTCGCCGGCCACGATGCCCAGGCCCGAGTCGGGCTCGATGTCGAGGCGCGCGAGAGCCTCGCCGGTGTTGACGCCGACGCGGACGCGGCAGGTCTGCCCGCCGATGCTCGGCATCTCGGCCAGTCGTTCGACAAGGCGCAGCCCGGCACGCACGGCGCGTTCGGGGTCGTCCTCGTGGGCGACGGGCACTCCGAAGAACCCGACCACCGCATCGCCGATGAACTTCTCGACGCTGCCGCCGTGCGACGCGATCACCGCACGCGCGGCAGCGTGATAGGAACGCAGGAGGGCATCGACGTCTTCAGGGTCGGCGAGCTCGCTCAGCGCCGTGAAACCGACGAGGTCGCAGAAGAGACTGGTGACCAGCTTGCGCTCTTCGCGCGGCGTGGCGGCCGCAGTCAGCCGCGCGCCGCAGCGCGGGCAGAAGCGCGACCCCTCGGGCAGCTCCGCGCTGCACGACGGACAGACGGTCGTCCCGATGTCCATCGCCGCTCGCCCCTTTCGTGCGGTCTCTTCGGCGGTCCCGCACTGCGAGATACGCGCGCCGCCCGGCATCAATCGGCAGTCAGCATCCCTGTGTCGCGAGCGCGCTGCACGGCGTCGGACCGTGAGCAGACCTCGAGCTTGCGGTACAGGCTCCTGAGGTGCGACTTCACCGTGTTGCGCGACACGCAGAGCTGGTCCGCCATCTGTGACTCAGAGAAGTGCGTGGGCAGCAGTTCGAGCACCCGGCGTTCGGCGGGAGTCAGCGGCTCGGTCACGCCGGCGTGCTCGACGGCGCCGCGCAGGCGCTCGGCGCGGCGCCGCAGCACGCCCGCGTCGGGGTACCGCGCGAGCAGAGCCGCGGCCGCCGAGGCGTGCGCCGCGGCGGCGGCCGCGCAGCCGCGCTCGACCGCCACCTCTCCCAACACGATCTGCGTCAGCAGACTCATCCAAAGGTGAGGCGCCATGTGGCGGAGCAGGCGGTCAAGGTCCGCCGCGGGCGCGTCCACGTCCGCCGCGGGCTCGCGGGCCAGCAGCTTCACCCTCGCCAGCAACATGGGCAGGCAGCGCCGGTGCGTGCCGAACCCCAGCTCGGCCAGGCGAGCGGTAGCACGCGCCTCATACTCTCCAGCCGTCTCCCACTCCGCCTCATCGACGGCGATCAGCGCCAGGTACCCCAGAGCGGCGAGCTCCGCCGACGGGTTGTAGACGGATCCTTCACGGGCGGCGACCGCCAGGGGGTGGAGCGCGCGCCGCGCCGACCCCGAGAGCCAGCGCGCGACGCCCAGCGACACCTGGGCGTCGGCGTACCAGCTCGTCCCCGGCGTCGTCTCCAGGCTCGCCGCCAGCTCCGCGTCCTCGCGCATGCGGCGCACCCCGTCGGGCGCGACCGTGGCGCGCAGCAACGCCTGCGAGGAGCGCAGCGAGGCGGCGCCGTCGGGAGACGGCGCGTCGTCCATGGGCGCGCCGCAGGCCGCCCTGCCCCAGCGCTCGCCGAGCTTGCCGTCGTCGAGCGCTGTGTAGACCCAGCCGGCGGTCAGCGTCAGCGCTTTGTGACCCAGCACCTGACGGTCGTCGAACGACCCCAGCCAACGCCGCACCGTCTCGGACTGGCCACGGTTCCACATGCCCGGCCAGGCCGCGGCCACGACGTCCCCGGCGGCCGCGATCTCGCCGGCGGCCAGCAGGTGGCGCACCTGGGCGTCCGCATCGTCGTGCGCCGCATACCAGTCCGCGGCCCTGCGGTGCAGCTCGTCGCGCTTGCCGGGGCGCCGCGCCTCAAGCTCCGCCTGCAGCATCTCGGCGAAAAGGTGGTGGTAGCGATACTGGTGGCAGTCGTCGCCGAGCGGGACGACAAACAGCTCCTCGCGGGCGCTGCGCGCCAGGAGCTCGCCGGCGTCGTCCCTCCCGGTCACGAGCTTGCAGAGCGCGGGCGTGAGCTCCGTCAGCACCGACGTCTTCAGGAGGAAATCCTGGACGTCGGCGGCCTGGCCGTCGAGGACCTCGGACGTGAGGTAGGCGGCGATCTCGCGGTGCTCGCCGCGGATCCGCGGCAGCCACTCCTCGAGCGGCCGCCCGCCCGCGGCCAGGCAGGCCAGATGAAGGCCGGTGGCCCATCCTTCGGTGAGCGAGAGAAGGGCGTCCACGGTCGCCTGGTCGGGCTCACGGCCGTGCAGACGCACGAGCTCGGCGGTCTCGGTCCGATCGAGCGCGAGCTGCTGGCCATGGAGCTCCGCCAGCTCGGCGGACGCCCGCAGACGGGCGAGCGGGAGCGGCGGGTCGGTGCGCGTGCCGAGCGCCAACTGAGCGCCGGGCGGCAGGTTGCGAAGCACGAAGGCGACGAGATCCCAGCACCGTGCGCCGCGCAGCAGGTGCGCATCGTCGAGGACCAGCACGAACGGTGGCGCGGCGGCCAGCGCGTCGGCCAGCAGCGGCAGCACGCGCTCGCGCACCGGCGGCACCGCCAGGCCCAGTGACTCCTCCACTTCCGGACTGAGGGGAGCGACGGCGCCGAGGGCTCGTGCGAGATAGATGAGCAGCACGACGGGGTCGTCGTCCGACGGATCGAGCTGCACCCATGCCGTCGGCCGCTCATCGGCCTGGGTCCACTGACGGAGCGCGGTAGTCTTGCCGGCGCCGGCCGGCGCGCACATCAGGACGAGAGGCTCGGGGGCCGCCGCGAGCGCCTCAACGAGCGCGCGCCGCTCCACACAACGCAGGCGCGCCCGTGGAGGCCGCAGCTTGGCGGGCAGGGCGGCAGCCGGGGCGTCGGGCACGGCATGCCAACGCGCGGTACCCCGCGCAGTGATACTGCCGCTTGACGCCTTGCCTGCCGTCACCGTCCCTCTCCCTCGGGCGACCGGTGTCGTCGGCAGTGTACGGCATGAAACGGCCCCCCGCCAGAGCGGCGACCGTCAGGATCGCCGTGGCGGAGGGCCGTCGTTCGGAGCAGCCCCGAGCCGCACGGAACCGCGGAATGCGACAGGCTGCCGCTCTACTGGATCAGCGACGCAGCGCTCACGAACCGCGCGCGCGTCTTCTTGGCGCCGCAGGCCGACATCGCCAGGACCAGCTCCCCGCCGTCCCGCGGCGACATGTCCGCGCACGCCGGCTGGCCGGCGAACAGGACCTTGCCCGCCGAGGCGCTGTCCTGGCAGGTGCACACCGCTCGCGGCTGCACCGCGAACAGCAGCGCGTACTTGCACTCAGCGCACACGTGCAACTTGGTGGAACGCACCGACAGACGCTTGACATCGATGACCTCTTCCCGGCGCCGCGTGCTCAACGTGGTGGCCATGGTCCCTCCTTACGTTGCGGGAGCTTCCTCTCACCACGCACACTACCGCCTGGGGCGGAGGCTCGTCCTCACCCTAATCGGGTGGTTCGGACGACACGCGGGAGGGGGCGGGTGCGGCCCGCATGTGTCAGCCGGCGAAGACCCGCGACAGAGGGACGCCGTCCGCGTGCAACGGTCGCGGGATCCCGAGTGCACGACAGATGGTGGGGGCCACGTCGGTGAGAGATGCAGGTTCCTCGACGACGCTTCCGCTCCGCACGCCTGCTCCGGAGAACAGGCAGAGCGCGGGCATGCCCCACGCACCCGGCGCTCTGGTGGCATGAGGCAGCATCTGGCCGTGCTCCTCGCAGTACTCGGGGCGCACGGCGTAAACGACGTCGCCGATACCGTCGCCGTACAGGCCCAGACCGACGGCGTCTTCCTTGGGGATCACCAGACTGAACGGGCAGCTGCCGGTCGCCGGAGCTCGGCAGTCGAGCAGGGCCTCAATGACCCGCCGGCGCCCCCCGCCCTCTGGAAGCGGCGAGCACGCTCACGCCCTCGGGCGCGCCGCGAAGTGGCTGCAGGCAGGCTGGCCGGCAAAGACACATTGCCCCGCCCGCACCCCCTTGGCGCAGGTACAGTAGGCCGGTGGGTGGTGGGCGAATGTCTCCGCGTACCGGCACCCCGCACAGACTTGCACGGCGCGCATCACGGCCGCGTATCTGCGCTTCCCGTCCGCAACCTTCATGCTGGGGGAGCATGCAGTCATGATGTCCTCCTCGCGTCTCGCGACGATCCCCTCGAGGGGGACACTACGCAGGCGCGCGAGGGACGTCCTCACCCGAATCGGGTGATTCCGACGACAGGTCGCGCCGGGGCTGCCTCAGGATCCCGGTCTCCGCGTCCCGGGCGTCGGCCTCAAGGACCACGCCGACGCGCTTGTGCATCGCCTGGTGGCTGACGTCCCGCGGGAGCCGGGCGTAGCCCGAGAAGAGGAAGGTCGTCGGCGCGCTCGTCATGCGCGCAAGCCTGCGCAGGCGCGCTCGCGCGCGGCGGGGGTGTTGCCCCTTGACTCCGGGCGCCCCACAGCCGATAACGTTGGCAGAGTCGTCCGGCCGGCGGCCTCCCGGGGGAGACGAGCGCTATCGACGCAGAGCACGAGAGTCAGGGCTACGCCATGGAAGCCGGCGACGGCAGCGACGTCCCCGACGCTCTGCTGCGCCTCTGCCGGCGCCTCGCCTTCGCCCTCGACGTCTCAGAGTGTTGTATCTACGAGTACATCCCGGAGCGCGACTGCCTGCTCGCGCAGGCGATCTGGTCCCACAAGCTCTCGGAGCGCGACCGCGAGTGGGTCGGCAGCGAGAACCACCTCAACCGCCAGCCCGATATCGCCCGCGTCTTCGCCGAGCGGGCCATCGTGGTCACGCAGGCCGGCGACGACCCCGCCACGGCGGAGAGAGAGCGCATGGAGTACTGGGGCGAGCAGACCGCCCTGTTCGCCCCGATCCTCCTCGACGGCGAGATCCTGGGCATCATCGAGCTCGCCGAAGTTCGCCGGCGCCGCGAGTTCAGCGCCGGCGATCTGCGTCTGGTCGAGGCGCTCGCCGATGTCGCCGCAGTGGCCATCGACAAGGCCCGCGCGGCGGGGCGCCAGCGCATCATCAACGCGCGGCTCAACGCACTGCTCGACACCAGCCGGGCGCTCAGCTCGACAGTCGTCCTCGACGAGATCCTGCAGCTGATCGCCGAGCGCGTCGCCGAGGCGCTTCACGCACCGTCGTGCTACATCTACGAGTACGACGCGCCCAACGACGCCATCGCCTGGCGCTCCGAGTACCAGGACGATCCTTCGCGCCGGGATCCCGACACCCCCGGCACTTCCTACCCGCTGGACGACTACCCCTGGGACAGAGCCGTGCTCGAGAGTGGCGCGATGCGCCAGATCGAGGTGACGGACGCGGATCTCGAAGCGGCGCTGCGCGCCAGCATGATGGCGTGGGGAGAGCAGACGATGCTCACGGTGCCGCTGCGCTTCGGCGACCAGACTGTGGGCATGATGGAGATCGCCGAGACCCAGGCCGGCCGCCGCTTCAGTGACGGCGAGGCGGCCCTCGCGCAGGCCCTCGGCGAAGGGGCGGCCGCGGCCATGCGCAACGCCCAGCTCTACCGCCGCGAGACCCTGCGCAACGAGCAGCTCGTCAAGGTCCTCGACATCAGCCGCACTCTGAGCGCTTCGCTGCAGGCCGAGGAGGTCATCGACGGCGTGCGCGCGCACCTCGGCGCTCTCTTCCCGCGGCGCACGACCACGGTCGGCGTGACGCGCCTTGTGGGTTCATCAGGTGACCCCGGCGGGCGCGCCGGCGCGCCCGCCGAAGACACGCTGCTGGCGGGCATCCTCGCGGACCTCCAGCCGAGGCAGGAGCTCAGCGGCGACCGCCGCCGTCTCCTCGTGCCGCTCGTCACCCAGGGCCGCGCCGAAGGCTGGCTGGAGATCGTCGGCGACGAGCCCCGAGCCTTCGACCAGGACGAGGTGGAGCTGGTGCAGATCCTCGCCAACCAGGCCGCCGCGGCTCTCGACAGCACGAGGCTGTACGAGACCCTCGCCCAGCAGGCCATCACCGATGGCCTCACCGGGCTCTTCAACCATCGCTTCTTCTACGAATGCCTGCGCGACGAAGTGACCCGCGCCCGGCGCTACGACCTGCCGCTCTCTCTGCTCATGATGGATCTCGACGATTTCAAGCTCTACAACGACCGTTTCGGACACCCGGCCGGCGACGGAGTGCTGCGCCGCGTCGCCGAGATCATGCGGGCACAGCTTCGTAAGAACGTGGATATCGCGGTGCGCTACGGCGGCGAGGAGTTCGCCATCATCCTCCCGCACACCGCCGCCGGCGGGGCCGGGCACGTCGGCAGGCGCCTGTCGCAAGCGGTCCGCGACATCGACGACCTGGCCACCCCGCCCGACGCCGCCGTGATCGGAGAACGCGTCCGGCACGGTATCGAGGAGGCCGTGTTCCAGGAGAACGGCGCCTGTGACGCGGGGCGGGTCACGATCAGCGTCGGTATCGCCGGCATGGCGTCCCACGCGATCGACGCGGAGGCGCTCGTGGCCACCGCCGACAAGGCTCTGTACCTCGCCAAGCGGCTGGGCAAGAACCGCGTCGAGGTCATCGGCTGATGCGGCAGGCGGGCGGAGAGACGCCGGGCAGCCGGAGCCGCCGGCGAGGGCGCACGGGCGCTGCGCGGGCGGCAAGGCGCTCAGGGGCGCCGTGACAACATAGCCCTTCCGGGCAAGTCACGAGGCCCCTTCGCACCTCGCCGCCCCCTCCGCGCCCGTGCCCGCGCCCGCGGCGGCGCCCGGCACGTGCCCATCCGCCGGGGCCGCCGGAGCCCGGCAGGCGGCATGTCGCGGATCGGCAAGGAAAGGCCCTTCATGACCATCCCCGTCGCTCAGGCGCCAATGAGCCACGAATGGGGCGCCCGGCGGGCGCCCAGCCGGCGGCGCTCGCGGCAGGCGGCGCTCGCGGCAGGCGGCGCTCCCGGCAGGCGGCGCTCCGCGGGCGCGACGCCGACCCTGTGGAGAAGGCCGCATCCTCAACCTTCTCACCATGCACGGCCGTCCGCGGGCCCGGTTGCCGGGGGTAGAGACGGATGGCCGGTTCCCGAAGAGAAGGACAGCCTTCCCGCCCTGCCTCTTCACCGCCTGCGGGTCGCTGGCCCGCGCGCCTCGTCGTGCGCTTCAAGCGGCGCGGCTCCGGCGGCCGCGGCCTGGTCTTCCGTCGGCCGCGGAAGGCCGTGGTCGCCGCCCCCGGCATAGTCACTGTGCGAGCGTCTTCCGTTGGCGGTACTTCCAACGGTATCGTTGGAAGTACCGTCAAGGGATTCGGCCATCTTCGACCATACCCCCCGCCGGCGGGCCACGCGCGCTGAGCGCGAACCTCAACGCTGACGCCGCCGTCTCGTC
>JBAXRL010000050.1:0-11907 GCA_037131205.1 Actinomycetes bacterium
CGGCCGTGAGGGCCGGGGCCATGCGGGCTTCGTAACGAAGCCGCAAGCCGCAGAGAGCGCGGCGGCCAGGCGAGCGGCCATGGTGACGCCGCGGGCACAGGCCGGTTGCGCGCTACGGCCCCGTCGCCTCGTCCCGCGACAAGACCCTCGCGGAGCGGGGCATTCCAGCGACCGGCACGCCACGCACCGCGTCGACACCGGTCCCTCGCCGCCCGGGGAAGAGTGACGGCGGCCCGGCCGGATGTCGTGCGTGGCTCTTTCAAGCAACGGTACTTCCAACGGTACTTCCGACGAGCCTCGTCAGACGTACGTCCAACTGTGTTGAGGCAATCTGCACACGACCTCCGCCGGCGGCGCAGCGCACGAGGGCGCTGGCGTGGGTGGCGCAACGCACGTGCGCGACGCCTTCCAGTTGCGCGTCAACGCCTATCGCGGCCTGCTCACTCAGAGCCGCGATGGGGCCGGTCATCCGCGCCCGTCCCTCCCCGAGCTCGACGCCACCGCCGCGCGGCTGCAGGGCACGGGGTGAAGGTGCTGGGCGCCTTTCGCGCCATGCGGCACGCTCTGTTGTCCACCGCGTGCTCAGGAAATGCCCTCCTTTGCCGACGCCAATGGTGTTGCGTTTATTACGTTTCCGCTTACACTCAGTGATGGCGAACCACGCGGGAGGAGAACCATGGAAGCCATCATGAACCACAGCACGACGGCTGAAGGCCGCACGCCGATCGCCGCACCGAAAGGGGAGGCCGCGGCGGTGATCCAGCTGCGCGATTTCATGGCCGCCAAGCCGGCCGGCGAACGGCGCCACGCTTCGTTGTGCTCGCCGGATGGCCAGCAGTTCGAGATTCCCAGCTCGATCTACAGGGTGCTGGTCGCGGCGGTCGCGGCGATGGCTCAAGGCAACGCCGTCGCCATCGTGCCGGTGCATCGCGAGCTCACGACGCAGCAGGCGGCCGAACTGCTCGGGGTCTCGCGCCCTCATCTCGTGAAGCTCATCGACGCCGGCGAGATCCCGCACCACAAGACAGGGTCTCATCGCCGCATCTACTTCGAAGACCTTGTGCGCTACCGCGACCTGCGTGACGCCCAGCGCTCCGCAGCCCTCCGCGAGCTCACGCGCAAGTCCACCGCGTACGGTCTGGAGTACTGACGTGGGCTGGACGGCGCTGCTCGACGCGTGCGTCCTCTTCCCCATGTCAACGCGCGACCTGCTGCTGCGCGGCGCCGAGCGCTACCTCTACGAGGTCCGATGGAGCGCACAAATCGTCGAAGAGGTCCGCCGGAACCTCGTCGAGGATCAACGGTGCACGGTGGAGCAGGCAACCTGTCTCATCGGCCAGATGACCGGCGCCTTCCCCGAGGCCGCCGTGACAGGGCACGAGCCGCTGATCGAGGCCATGGTCAACGACCCCGGCGACCGGCACGTTCTGGCCGCGGCGATCACCGCCGGCGCGGACGTCATCGTCACGGACAACGTGAGGCACTTCCCGTCCATGGCGTGCGACCAGTATGGGATCGAAGTGCAGACGGCCGACGAGCTCCCCTCGTACTCCTTCGACCTCGCGCCGGAGGTGATGGGCGAGATCTTCCTGCAACAGGTGAGGGACCTTGAGAGACCTGCGCTCGATGCCCCGTCGGCCCTTGCCGCGCTGGAGAAGCGCCTGCCAACGCTGGCCGCCAGACTGAGCGCGCTGCCCAGCGTGCGATCCGCCGTCGAACAGTCGCGTCCCGGCGGCGAGGTCACCACTCCCGCGGCTTGGTGATGGTCTTGCCGTCGGCCGTGGTGATGGCGAGCGGCAGTTGCGCCGCCGCGAAATGGCCGCGCCGCACCGTCCTCACAAAGTCGGCCTGCTTCGCGAACACGCAGGCGCGCTGCCCACCCTCGACCTTGATCACGCCCACCGGCAGGCCCAGGACGGCACGCACGAGCCGAACGGGCTCCAGCAGGTCGGCGTCGTTGGAGACCACGACCGCGACCTCGTACTTGCCGGTGAATCCGTCGACCAGCAAGTGCGCGGCCAGGCTGACGTCGGAGCCCTTCTCCTCGGGGACCCACACAAGGGCCTTCTGAGGACCATGCGCCGGGGCGTCGACCAGCCACTGCAACTTGGCGTGCTCCACGAATTGCCCATAGTGCGTTTGGAGGCCAGGCGTCGCGCGCAGAGCCGCCAGGTACGCTCCCTGGCGCGCCTGTTGGCCTTCTCTGCCGCGCGAAGGATCGAGCGGCGCCGTGAAGTAGCGCACGAGCCGCACGTCGTTGCGCGGCAGCGCGGCCCTGCAGAACGCGACCAGATCCAGCCACTTGTACTCCTGGAACCGCGCCCGCCGAAAGGCGGCGTAGTAGAAGTTGAAGCCGTCGATGTAGACACGTGTGCGCGGACGGCGTGGTGGCACGTCACCCCCCAGGTTGACGATGTCCCGAGAAAAGCAGAAGCCGCCCGGAGGCGGCTTCGCGCCCCGCGTCAAGCGCGGGGTCAGTGACTCCATTATGCACGCCGTCTGCCGAGGGTCAAGCAATGGGGCGCAACGTCAACCCGCCGCCCGGCTGCAGGGGCATGGGGTGAAGGTGCTCTGAGCCGCGTCGGCGACGCCTCTCCCCCCATTGCCGCTCTGTGCGCGCTCTTCGCGCAGTACCCTGTGTTCGTGCTGGGCGGTGTGATCATCGACGCCGACCACGCCGCCAACGGGGTGCAGACTGCCGTTCACCACAGCGAACACCCTCCTGACCATCGGTGCCCTCTCCATCGAACCTGCCTATGGGAGGCACTCTACGGGAGCGGACCTGGAGACCTGGGGTGGGGAATTGTTTGATCGCCGGCACCTCCCGACTCGTTCGTCTCAAGCCTCAGCCCGTGAAGGTCAAGCGCTCGCCTGAACGCCTCGCGGTCGGGGTCTATCGACTCGTTGCGGCAGTCCCGCAAGAGATGACTGCTGTCCCTGCCGACGTCGGCTTCTCGTTCGAAAAGTGCCCACAGCCGCAGGTCGTCACCGTACCTTGACCCGAAGGCAACACCTGACGCGAGTCGACCATCCGCGGTCTCCCGGCCATACAGGTGTCTGGAGATCGACTGAGTGAGCTCGCGCGGCGCATGGATGCGAATCGCCGCCGCGTCGAAGTCGGGCAGCCCGGATCCCAGAGCCAGTTGCGCCCCACCACGCCCGGCGGGCTGCCCTCGTAGTCAACATCGTCGCGGCAGCCGGCTATGGAGGCGAGATCTGAATCGAGCCCCGGGTCGGGTCGGAACTGCGCCAGGACCTCGATGAAGCAGGCCTCCGCAGAAGAGGCGGCATAGATGGTCCGGAACAGCGCGTCAGGATCGTCCCAGCGACCGGTGAACGGGGCGTACTCCCATGGCGCCCATGCCCAGGGGTCGGGCGAGTAGCCGACGCGGAAGACGAGACCGTCGGAGTGCGTGAACCGGAGTGTCACGCCTCAGCCTACTGCAGCGAACGCCCGCGCAGCCGCCAGGATGTCGGGGCCCACCTCGTGGAGCTGGCCGTCGCGGAGGAGTCTCGCGGGGGACCTGTCATCCAGCTTGGGATTGAGCCCCTGGAACCACGTCTGGATCACGGCGTCGTCGTCACGAGCGCCGATGAGTTGCACGACTTGATATGCGAGGCGCAGGCGATCCAGGGCGCCGGACTGCCGGATCTGCCGCTCGCCTGCGGCCCACTCGTGCACGGCTCGAGTCTCAGAGACACCCGCAAGAAAAGCCACGAGACGAGCGCCCAGGTGCGATCTGAGCTCGCTCACGATCTCCGCCGGTTCGAGACGGATCGAGCTCTCGTAGGCAGTGAGGTCTGGCTTGGATGGAGCCAACTGAGCCATGACGCCTCCGATCGGGTTCGCCTTCATCCGAAGTCTACCCGGAATCACGTGACTAAACCATCATGGATCACATTACAATCCCAACCAAAGTACCCGGTGAGTCGCACCAAGCGATCCTTGCCGCGTGCTCATCGGCATCGACCTCTGACCCCTCCGCACGCCCACTGAAGATGCAGCGTCTCTGGCCGCCCTCGACCCTGAGGACTCCAACAGTCCGGCCCAGTTCCTCGCGCACCATGCGCACCGGCTCGAGCAGGTCGGCATCGTTCGAGATGACGACAGCGACAGCGAACGCGCCGCGGAAGGCGTCGAGCAAGAGATGCGACGCCAGGTCGACGTCCGACCCTTTCTCTTCCGGGACCCCCACTTCGGCGCTGCGCTGTTCTCCGAGTGGCGCGTGTACGAGCCGCTGTCGCTTGGCATGTTCGACGAGCTCGCCGCAGTGGATGGTGAGGCCAGGCAGCGCAGTCGGCGCCTCCAGGTACACGTCCTGGCGGGCTCGTTGTGCGGCGCGCCCGCGAAACGGGTCGAGGCGGGCGGTGAAGAAACGCACGAGCTCGATGTCGTTACGTGGCATGGCGATCTCGCAGAAGCGCACGAGGTCGAGCCACCTGTAGTCCGCGAAGCCGCCGCGCCTGAAAGCTGCGTAGTAGAAGTTGAAGCCGTCGATGTAGACCCGCGTCCGCGGGCGCGGTGCGTCCACGTCAACCCCCTGGATGACAATGACCCCAGAAGAAGCAGAAGCCGCCCGAGGGCGGCTCCGCGCCCCGCGCCGAAGCACGGGGACAGTGAGTCCATTATGCGCGCCGTCTGCCGAGGGTCAAGCGGTCGAGCGCAACGTCAACCCGTTGCCCAGTGGCGGACCCGCGAATGAGGTCTGGAAGGGGCGATTCCGCCCACTGAGAAAGGCCGGGACCCGCCACGCAGTTCCCGACCTCTTCAAGCAGCATCGGCAACATGTGTCAAGGGGAGCCGGAGGTGGGTGACGTGCAGCCGGCCGCCGGTGCTCGCGCAGCTACGCCGCGATCCACTCCCGAGGCCTGCCAGGCGGCACGGATGGCCTCCGCGAGGATGCCCTCGCGCAACTCATGGCGCAGCCCGCCCATCGTGACGAGGTCGACCTTGGCGTCGAGCAACTCCTCAAGGCGCTCCCGAAGCTCGAACACGCGGAAGCAGCTCAGCCGCGTGCCCGGCTCGTAGTCCACGAGCACGTCGACATCACTTCCGGCGCCGGCCTCATCGCGGGCCACGGACCCGAAGATGGCAATCTCACGAACGCCCATCGCGACGAAGTCATCACGGTGCGCGGCGAGCATGCGAAGAACGTCGTCACGTTTCATAGCGGCCCCTCCTGGACGTCAGGATCCTCGCACACGGGAGCGCGTTCGGGCCACGGGAGAGACGATCTGCGGGCTCCACGTGAAGGCGAGGCGCTCGTATCCTCCCCCCGAACGGTCGCGCGCGAGTCATGCGCCTGACCGGCATGAAGGTGCGCGACCGGCTCGGCTTCAGCCGCCGGTCAGCCGCCGGGTCTCGGCCAGCACAAAGCCCAGGAGCAGCTCGAACACCTCGTCGAGCGGGTAGCCGGCGGGGTCCATGTCGTAGTGCAGCTCGATGCCGTCCACGGCGGCGAAGACCAGGTGGGCGATAGCCTGAGCGCTGCGCGCGATCTCGGCAGAGTCGGCGCGCTCGCCCACGATGATGGCGAGGCTCGTGGCCACGTGCCACTGGTTGAGGGCGGCGATCCGCCGGCGCAGTGACGGATCGCGGTACGCGTAGGGCATGAGCTCGAAGTAGGCGCGGCCGCTGCTGCCGTCGCCCTCGCGCAGCAGGTCGCGGATCGCCTTGACGTAGGCGCGCAGGCGCTCCTCCACGGTGCGCGCCTTCATGGCCTCGCGCGCGAAGCCGGCGAGCGCGTCGTGCGCGAGCGAGTCCACGAGCGCCTCCAGCAGGCCAGGCTTGCCGCCGAAGTGGTAGTACAAGGTCGAGACGTCCACGTGCGCGGCGCCGGCCACGGCCTCGAGCGTGAAGCCGCTCATGCCGCGCTCGAGCACGATGCCGCGAGCCGCCGCCAGCACGGTCTGCGCCGTCAGAGGCAGGGCCTCAAGCGGTCGCTCGTACGGCAGGCCCTCGCCGGCCGCGCGCCGTTCCACCTCGCGCGGCCGGCCGCGGCCGCGCGCCGTCGACTCCGCATCTGTGCGCTCGTCCATGGGTCCATCGTTCACTCGCCGGTCGCGCGCCGTCAAGCGCGCGATTTATTCCCATTGCGCTCGCGGCGCGCGCTGGTAGCGTGCGCACACTGGTCCCGACGGAGGGAGGCATCGTGAACGTGTCGTCACAGGATCTGCGCTGGTGGCGCGACCGGGCCAAAGACGAAGCGATGAGCGCCGCGCTCATGCGGCGCATCGAGATGCCCAGCGACATCTCCCCGCGCTTCACCACCGTGCGCCGCACCGAGGTGATGGTGCCCATGCGCGACGGCGTGCGCCTGGCGACCGACGTGTACCTGCCGCGGGACCCGGTGGACGGCAGCCCGCTACCTCTGCGGGCCGGGCTGCCGGCGATCATCGTCCGCCAGCCCTACGGCAAGCGCGCCGCCTTCCTCTGGATGCCGGTGCAGGGGCGCTACTGGGCGCGCCGTGGCTACGCCTGCGTCGTCCAGGACGTGCGCGGGCGCTGGGGCTCGGAGGGCGACTACGACCCCTTCGTCACCGAGGTCGACGACGGCTACGACACCATGGACTGGGTGGCGCGGCAGCCCTGGTGCAACGGCACGGTGGGCGCCATGGGCGAGTCGTACTTCGGCTACACCACCTGGGCGATGGCGGTGGCCGGGCACCCGGCGCTGCGCTGCGCTGTCCCCGGCGACACGACGCCCGACATGTACACGTCCGCGTTCCGCAACGGCGCCCTCTGCTACAACCCGTTCGGCGTGTGGGCGCTGTGGGTCAGCGGCAAGCGCTTTCGCAACTACTACCGCGCCGACTCCTACCACCTGCCGCTGGAGGAGCTCGACGAGGCCGCGGGCATCCCCAGCCGCCCGTGGAAGATGCTGCTTTCGCACTTCCCCAAGGACGAGTACTGGGGCCGCCTGGACCTCACCCCCCGCCTCGGCGACGTGAGCGTGCCGGTGATGCAGTGGTCGGGCTGGTACGACCAGTTCCTCAGCGAGACGATCAAGCACTGGCGCGACATGAGCACGCGGCGCGCGGCCCAGGGCGACCAGTTCCTGGTTCTCGGGGCCACCGACCACATGCTGACCCTCGAGCTCAAGGGGCGCATCGGGCGCGTCCCGGTGGCCGGCCACGGCCACGGCAACGACCGCATCTGCAGGTTCCTGGACAGGCACCTGCGGGGCGCCGAGACGGAGTTCCCGTCGGCGCCCGTCACGTACTTCACGCTCGGGCGCGAGGAATGGCGCACCGCCAGCGAGTGGCCGCCGCCGCAGGTGCGCGCGTTCCCGCTGTTCGCGGCAGCATCGGGCGGCGCATCCCTCCTCCCCGCGCCGCCGCCCGCGGCCGCGACGCGCGCCTACGCCTACGACCCCGAGCACCCGCTGGACGCCTGGGTGGGCACCGACGGCTGGGCGCCGGCGCGCGACATGCGCGACCGCGCGCCCTTCGCGAGCCGCGCGGACGTCCTCGCCTTCGACTCGCCGCCCCTGGCCGCGGACCTCGAGGTCACCGGCCCGCTCGCGGTGACGCTGTTCGCCGCGTCGTCGGCGGAGGACACCGACTTCATCGCCACGCTCGACGACGTCTTCCCCGACGGCTACGTCCACCTCGTGCAGCAGGGCATCGTGCGCGCCCGCTACCGCAACGCCGGGCGCGACGAGCCGCTGGAGCCAGGCTCGACGGTGGAGTACACCATCGACCTGTGGTCAACCAGCTACGTGGTCAGGGCCGGCCACAAGCTGCGCCTCGAGATCTCGTCCAGCGAGTTCGACCGCTACGACCGCAACCTCAACGTGTACGAGCCGTGGGGCACCGGCTGCCACCCGCGGACGGCGCTGCAGACGGTCCACCTGGGCGGCGACACGCCCACGCGCATCACGTTGTCCGGGCCCTCCGAGCCCCGGTTCCGGTCGTGAGCGCCCCGGTCGACACCCGGGATGCGGTGGGCCTCGACAGCTGGCGCTCCATCACCGCCCTCCTCTGGCTCGGCTTCGTCGGGCTCGCCACCTTCCAGCTCATCCCGCTGCTTACCGACCAACTGATCGACGTCTACGGCTTCGGCGATGCCAGGGCCGGCCTGATCAGCTCGTGGTACTGCGGCGCCGGCTTCGTCGCCTCGGTGATCGCCTTCTACTGGCTGCCGCGCTGGGACCGGCGCACGGTGCTCGTCGGCGCGCTGGTGCTGGGGCATGGCCGGCTACACGATCGCCAGCGCCGTAGGCTTCGGGTTCACCGTCTACACCGTTGCCGCCTACCTGCAGGCCTTCGGCTACGTCGACCCGTCCGGGCGGCTCATGGCGAGCGGCGGGCTGGCCATCTACGGCGGCGCGCGCTGGGGCCGGTGATCCTGGCGCAGTTCATCCCCGGCGGCACGGACCCGTCCTACGTGGCGCCGCTCATCGCCGACGCGGTCATCTTCCTCATCGCGCCGCTGGTGTTCGTGATCGGCTGGGCGCTGGTGCGCAAGCAGCTGGGCGCCGCGCAGGCGAGCGTCGGACCGCGAGACGGCGTCGTGGCCGTCGGCGCGGAAGGGAGCGGCGTGGATGGCGGCGCAAGCCCCAGCGCGGTGACCTGAGCCGGACGCCGTCGGCCGATGGCGGCGTGGAGGCTCTGTCGGCTACCGCGTCAACAGTCGCCAGGCCACGCAGTTCCGCATATGGGCCACGTAGACGCTGAGGGCGCTCATCGTCAAAGCGTCCTGTCCCAGCGCGGTGACGGTGGCATTGACGCCCCTCCTACTTGGTGTGAGCATGATGCCATAGGAATCCGACGACGACTGGGAGAGAGCATGACCGAAGACCAGCATTCCGATGGCCCTGGCGAAGAGAGCGCGCACAGGCAGGTGACGCGGCGCCAAGTGCTCAAGGGTGCCGCGGTCCTGGGCGCCGCTGCTACAGCCGCCGGCTCCCTGCTGACCAGCGACGCGCTCGCCGGTGGCAAGCGAGGCGCGGGGCAAGTGACCCCTGCCGGCGAGTACAGCTTCCCCTCGCTGGGCTACCCGATGCCCGGCGACATGCGGCCGGACGCGCCGGAGCTGGCCGCTCGCGGTTCGTTCCATGTGGGCGTGCGCGGCTTCACCGTCACCAATCCCGGCCAGGTCGATATGGCGCACTACGATGGCACCGGCACCGCCCCCACCTACGACCGGCCGCTGCCGCTGATGGTGTGGTACCCGGCGACCATCCCTGGAAAGGTGGCCGAGCTGACCACCTATTCGGACTTCCTCGGCAGCGGTCCCGGCTCCGCCGACACCCGCCCCATCATCCCGTTCAAGTTCCCGGGCCGCGCCCGGCGCAACGCCAAGCCCAACGCCAGTGGGGGCCCCTATCCGCTGCTGATCGTCTCGCACGGCTACCCCGGCTCGGACGTGCTGCTCACCAACATCACCGAGAACATGGCCTCCAAGGGATACGTGGTCGTGGCCATCAGCCACACCGATTCCACGCACGCCGATGCGACCAACTTCTCCAGCACCTTGCGCAACAGGATGCTCGACGACAACTTCGTGTTGAAGACGATCGCGGACCTCGGCAAGAGCGGCTCGAAGAGCTTCCTCTCAGGCATGGTGAACGCCGACAAGACGGCCGTCCTCGGCTACTCCATGGGCGGCTACGGGGCGGTCGTCGCCGCCGGCGCGGGCGTGACTTCGGGATTCGCCAACTACGCCGACTGGAAGGCCGGCACGTACCTGCAGACCCTCATCGCCGGCAGCGCCGACTACGCCGCCCTGCTGGACCCGCGCATCAAGGCGATCGTGCTGGCGGGCCCTTGGGGCGGCACGCAGGGAGCGTGGGATGCCGCCGGTCTCGCGGGCCTCAAGATCCCCATGCTGTGCATCGTCGGCGACCAGGACCAGACCGCTCCGTACAAGGGCGCGCAGTTCATCTTCGATAACGCCGTCAAGTCCGACCGCTACATGCTCATCCATCAGCAGGGTGACCACGAGGTCATCGCCAACCCCGCGCCGCCCATCACGTTCACGCGCTGGCGCGAATACACGCACTATCAGGAGCCGGCGCTGGACAACACGCGCACCAACAACGTCAACCAGCACTTCGTCACGGCGTTCCTGGATCAGACGTTCAAGGGCAAGAACTACGCCGGCACGGGGGACTACCTCAACCCCATCTACCCGGACTCCAACGACAGCAACAACTACGGCAACGACGACTACTACGCCAACTACCCCAACTCCGGGTGGCCCAAGAGCACTATCTGGAGGGGCTTCCCCGTCTGGTCGGCGGTCGGTCTGCAGCTGCGGCATTCGGCGGCGACATGAGGCCAGGCGGCGGCACAACCGTCACCTTCTGACTCCTGACGAATGAGAGCCGGCCCGGCCGGAGGCTCCACCTCCGGCCGGGCCGGCTCCATTTCGCCGCCCACCCTCAGTGAGCCGAATCGCGCCCGACGCAAAAGGAGAGGCGTCCGCGAGATCGCGCAGGATCTCCGGCAGCACGTAGGCTACCGGATGCTACCGGCGCTGTCGGCGACTGAGGTGCCAGTCCAGCAACGCCCTCGGTAGCTCCCTCGCCAAGAAGGACCGCTGCTCGCCCCAAGGTCTATGACCCCTGCCCACCCCGAGCACTGTCGAGCCCGGGGTGGGCAGCCGGTGTTCTTACCTCAGAGCACGCCTTCCAGGCTGGTGCCCTTGAGGACGTGCTCGAGCAGGCCGTGGGCGGGGACCTTGCCGTCGTACATGACGTCGGTGGCCCTGGCGATCACGCGCACGTCGTACCTGGACGGGTAGACGTCCGGCGGATCCTTGTCCAGGCCCAGCAACGTGTAGACGCCGATCATCGCCGAGCGCACGGAGTACTCGACGGTGAAGACGCAGTCGTCGGGGATCTCGGCGAACTGGCCGAGGAACGCCAGGTTCGTGCTGCCGGCCGGGACGACGTCGGGGCGGTCACCGGCGACGCGGGGCAGGAACTGGGCGGTGATGTAGGGCATCATGCAGGGCACGACCTTGACCGTCTTGAGGATCTCGGCGATCTGGTCCTCGGCGCCCCAGTGGTAGAGCAGTTCGCTGAGCAGTTCCGTACCGTTGCAGTCGCTCATCTTCTTCTTGATGAAGTCCCCGACGTTGTCCGGGTACAGCCCGTAGGCCCAGATCACCAGGCAGTCGGCGGGCTGATCGGGCCACTGCGGCTGCCGGTTGCAGGTCGCGCTCATCAGCCACGACGAATCGCGGATGGTCATGATGCCGCCGGTGACGCCGTTGCCCGAGAACGGGTCGCGGCCGGTGAACTTGCGCAGCAGGTCGGCCATCTGGGGATCCGTAGCCGTGATCGTGAACGACAGCCACTTGGACTTGTCGATGTCCGAGCAGAACACCTCGGGCCGACCGAACGCCGGATCCCTGGCGGCGATGTTCTTCCACAGCGTCCAGCAGCCACCCTCGCCACGATCCAGGATCGCGGGTTCGGTCATCGACCCCACCGTCGAGCTCTCGGTCATCGACCCGTTGGTGACGAACACCAGGTCGTCGGCGGTGGTGGGGATCGTCTCGGCCTTGCCGTCGCGGGAAACGTGGATGCCGGTGACGGTCTTCTCGCCGCCGGCAACCTTGATGTCCAGGTCGGTGACCTGGGCGCCGAAGACGAACACCACTCCCTGGTCCTTCAGCCACAGTTCCAGCGGCAGGACCATGGAGTCGTATTGGTTGTACCTGGTGAACAGGATGTCCTTCAGGCGACTCATCCCGGGCAGCAGGTGCATGAAGCGGTTCATGTAGCGTTGCATCTCGACGACCGAGTGCCAGGGCTGGAAGGCGAACATCGAGCGCCAGTAGCACCACATGTCGGTCTCCAGGAACGACTCCGAGAAGTACTCCTCGACCGTGGTCGCACCAAGCGACTCCTCGGTGGCCAGCGTCAGCTTCGTGAGCTCCCGGACGTTGTGGTG
>JBAXRL010000051.1:0-11761 GCA_037131205.1 Actinomycetes bacterium
CGTTGCGCGACATGCTCCGGCGCTACCAGTTGACTGCGGTGTACGTGTTCGGCAGCCGGGCGCAGGAGATCGCTGCGCGCGCGGCCGGCGCCTCCACGCGGGCCGGCGGCGGGCCGGATGCCGACGCCTCCGCGGCGCCGACCGACCACCCCGACTCGGACGTCGATATCGGCGTGCAACCGCTGCGGCACACGCGGCCCTCGGCCGAGCAACGCGTGCGGCTCGCCCTCGAGCTCGAGGATCTGTTCGCCGTCGCCCGGGTCGATCTCGTCGTACTGTCGGAGGCCAACGCGCCGCTCGCCGCCGAGGTCGTGCGCGGCGAGCTTCTGGCGTGCGCCGATCTGGACGAGGAGGCCGAGAGCCAGCTCTACTACCTCCGGCGCGCCGGCGACCTGGCGCCGTTCTACAGCGAGCAGTTCCGCGATCTTCTCGAGACCGCGCCGTGACGCCGGGCAAGGTGAGGGCCGTCACGGTCGTGCAGAAGGCGACGCAAGTGCAGGGCATGCTGGCGGGCATCGAGCGCCTGCCGCTCTCCGACCCGGCCGCCTTCGCGGCCGACCCTCGCAATGCCGCCTCCGCCGAGTCGTACTTGCGCCGGGCGCTCGAGGCGCTGCTCGATCTCGGCCGCCACATCCTCGCCAAAGGCTTCGGGCAGGGTCCGGCCGAGTACAAGGAGGTCGCGCTCGGGCTCGCTCGGGCGCAGGTGCTGGGCGAGGCGCAAGGCGCGCTTCTCGTGCGCCTGGCGGGCTACCGCAACCGGCTGGTCCACTTCTACGACGAAGTCACGGACGAGGAGCTCTTCGAGATCTGCACGCAGCATGCCGGCGACGTCGGCGATCTTCTCGATGCGCTGCTCGGCTGGGTGCGCCGGCATCCCGAGCAGGTCGACGGGCGGCTGTAGGGGGCGGTCGGTACGGGCCGCGCTACGCTTGGTCCTCCAGGAGCCAGCGCCAAGCCGGCAGTACGGCGATCGTGCCGGCGTCGGTCGTGATCGTCTCCTCCTCGTGCAGGGTCACGATCTCGGCGCTGCGCAACCCGGTCTCGGTCATCGCTTCGCTGAGGGCGCGGATCTCGCGAGCGCGCGTCGTCGGCTCCGCCAGCGACGCGCACACCTGAAGGAGACGGCCGGGGCGCTGCTCGAACACGTCGCCGACGACGAAGTCGACCTCGCGGCCGGACCTGGTCAGGTAGTAGGAGACCTGGCCTTGCAGCAAGCGACCGTGGCGGCGACGCAGCTCGAGGAACACGGCATTCTCGAGACGCGCGCCCACGTCGGTCGCCGTCACGTGGGACATGGCGGCTCCGAGCCCCGGGTCGATCGCATAGATCTTGCGCGGGTTGGTGGCCTGCGCGCGCAGCGATTTCCTGAACACGTGGATGCGGAATACCAGATAGGCGTCCTGAAAGTGATCGAGCAGCGCGTGCAGCAGATCCTTTGAAACGGCCAGACCGCGCGAGCGCAGGTCGGCGTGCGCCTTGTTGACACTGAACGTGTGGGCGGGCGACTGCAGCAGAAGACGGGCGAAGGCCCGCGCCGCAGTCGCGTTCTCGACGCGGTGCCGTTCAATGACGTCGCGGAGCAGCACGAGCTCGACGTAGTCCTGAAGCGTCTGGATGCGCGCGGCGGGCGGCATTGACTGTACTTCGGGAAAGCCGCCGACTGTGAGGTAGCGGTCGAGATGGGCCTCGAGCTGCGAGCGCGCCTTGGGTCCTGCGGGCAACCGGGAGGGCACGGGGACACCCGCGGCCACGGCGCTCTCGGCGAAGCTGTACGGAAAGACCTCGACGGCGATGCCGCGGCCGCGGAGCTCGGTCGCCACCTCGGTGTGAAGGAGCTTGGCGGACGACCCGCTCACCATGATCTCTACCTGTTCGGTGTCGAGCACCCGCCGCACGAAGCGCGGCCACTTGGGGATCATCTGGATCTCGTCGAAAAAGAGGTAGGCACGCCGCCGTCGAGCCTCGGGATTGGAGCGAAAGAAGGCCTCGAGCAGTCCGCCGAGCAGGCCGTCGGCGGCGGGCTGCAGGCGGTCGTCTTCGAAGTTGACGTAGAGCAGGTCGCGCTTGTCGACTCCCGCCGCGATGAGCTCTCGCATGCGCTGATACATGAGGTAGGTCTTGCCGGCGCGGCGCATGCCGATGACGACGCTCGGCTTGCCCGGGGTGGCGGACACGCTGACGAAGCGGGGACTGCCTTCGGGAATCGGTGATTCGAGGAACTCGGGAATGAGAAAGTCGGAGGCGGTCATCCAGCAATACTAATCGCGTGAGACGGATAGAACAAGAACTATCTGTCCGCTTCAGAAGGACAGATGGTCGCTTCGTGGGCACCAGTCTCACTGCGCATCGCGACTCTTCCATGACCGACATGCCCATCTGCCTGCGCGATACGAGCGTTTTCACTGCGCGTATCGCGCATTGTCAACTCGCGCCTATGACGAGACGCCCTTCCTTGGAACCATCGCGGATCGACGATGCGCTCCCGGCGCTGGGCGAGCTCCTTGGGGCCGCAGGCACCCCGTTCGAGATCGTGGTGATCGGCGGAGCCGCACTGCAGGTGCTGGGCCTCGTGGCGCGGCCGACCGCCGACGTGGACGTCGCCGCAATCCTCGACCAGGGCCTGCGCTCGGCCGACCCCCTGCCGGCGCCGCTCGCCGCTGCCGCGCATCGCGTGGCGGTCGACTTCGGGCTGCCCGACGACTGGCTTGATCCCGGTTCGACGGCCATGCTGCAGTGGGGGCTCCCGGATGGTTGCGTCTCGCGGCTGACCGCGCAACTACGGGGCGCTCACCGCCTACTACGCCTCGCATTTCGACCAGATCCACTTCAAGCTGCTCGCCTTCGCCAATCTCGGCGGCGGACGCCACGAAGCTGACCTCGACGCCATCCGTCCCACGCGCGAGGAGCTGCTGGCCGCCGCTGCGTGGACGCGCACGCAGGATCCTTCGCCGGGGTTCCGCGGCGTGCTCGCCGCGGCGCTGGAACGGCTGGGGGTGGACGATGCCGAGCTGGTCTAAGGACCGGGTCGCAGAGGAGGTCACCACCTTCCTCTGGGACCAATGGACGCAGCTCGGCCTGGCCGGCGTCTCGACGTGGCGCGACCACTGGGCGATCGACCCCGAGGCTCTTCTGCTGCTCGGGCTGCGCACCGCCGGCGCCGACCCCCGCCTGTTCGGCGAGACGCTCGACTGGCTGCGCTGCAACGGCCGTCCCGTGAGCGCGAAGCGCCTGCGCAACCTGGCTCGGGACGAGGGCAGCCGGCGACGCGCGGATGCCGCTCTCGCCTGGGCCGGCATGCACGAGCCCGCCCTGCAGCTCTCTGCGCGGGGCATCCCGCGACCGGTGCCCCGCGATGAGCTCGTCCCTCTGACGGATCTCTCGGTCCGCGAGCCGGATCCGGGGTTCGCGTCGTTCGGACTGCTGTGGCAGAAGACCGAGCCGTCGGGGAAGTCAGCCGCCACCGACGTCCTGCGCCCCGTGGCGCTCGCCTTCAGGCTCCGCCTGCTCTTCGGGGTCGGGGCGCGGGCGGAGGTGGTGCGCTATCTCCTCACGACGGACCGCCCCGAGTCGTCGGTCGCCGAGGTCGACCATGCCGCCGGGTTCGGCAAGCGCAACGTCGCGGACGCCCTGGGAGCGCTGGCGGCGGCCGGCGTGGTCGGGCGGCTCTCGCGGGGGAACGAGCACCGCTTCGCGATCGACGCAGGCAGATGGAGCGGGCTTCTCCAGGTGGCTGCCGGCGACCTCCCGCGCGCCGTTGACTGGGTCGGGCTGCTGCCCGCGGTCTGGCGGATCACGGCGTGGTTCGACGAGGACGCCGCAACCGAACGCAGCCCCTACCTTCGGGCCAGCGAGGCGCGCCTGCTCATGGCTCAGATCGGGCCGGCGCTGGCCGCCGGCGGCATCGCCGTGCCGGACGGTCGCGACGCCCATGGTGAGGCGTACTGGCCTGTCTTCGAGAACGTGCTTGACGCCGTCTTCGACTCTCTGAACCCGCCGGCGTAGAGCTCTCGCCGACTCGGCCGGGCACCAGCCGGGCACCGCCCAGTTGTCTCCAGGGATGGCCTCCTCGCGGGCGTGCCGCTGGTTGGGCGGCTACCATGGACCTCATGGCGACGACTCAAATGACCAAGGCCTTGGCCGACAATCTCGACCAGATCGCCGCGATCTGCAGGCGTCACGGCGTGGCGCGGCTCTACGCCTTCGGGTCGGCGGTTCGGGATGACTATCACGAGGGCGAGAGCGACATCGACCTGCTCGTGGAGCTCGCGCCCATGCAGCCGTATGCGCGCGTGGATGCGTATTTCGGCATGCTCGACGAGCTCAGGGCTCTCCTGGGCGGCCGCGTCGACCTCCTCATGGCAGGCGCCGTCAAGAACCCCTACATCGCCCGCGACATCGAACGCACGAAGCGGATGCTCTATGCCGCGTGACGCGCGCCTACCTGCGAGACATCACCGAGGCGTGCAACGCGATCCGCGACGCGGTCGCGGGCATGGACCTGGATGCGTACAAGGCGCGTGTTGACTCGGCGGTCGTTCTCGTTCACACTGACTGCTGAGGCTGGGAGCTGCGTAGCGGACCCCGGCCTCTTCGCTTGGGCAGCACGACCAGTCCGGCGCCGTCCACTCGTCCCGCCGGGCTCCGCCGCATCTTGGCCCTGATAATGGCGTAGTCGTTTCTCGTGTCTCGTCCAATGACCGCTCGCGCGATCGGGCTCACGACGGGATCGTTGCCACAGGGTGCTTGACGCGGCGGGGATGACGAGGCGATACTGAAGCCTGACGTACCACCCTCAAGCTGATGGCTTGGGGCGCAGAGACCGCCCTTGCGGCGGTCTTTGCCTTTTCTGAGGTCAGCGACCGGCGCCATTGGTGAGTCAGGCTGTGGCGGCGGTTGCGGCGGCGGTCAGCCACGAGGTCGTCGGGCATATCTGTGGACCGCGTGAGCCGGCTGGATACCGCGCTCCATCGCGCTCGATCTGCCACGCCGCACGATTCCGATGGCCGATGTAACTTACCGCTATTGTAAGTTACCTGACAGGTAAGTTAGTCTGGCGTCATGCAGGAGTTCGTCAACAGGACGGAAGAGCTGGCCGCACTGGAGCGCTGGTGGGCCGCCGACGCGGCGCAGATCGGCCTGGTTTGGGGCAGGCGCAGGGTCGGCAAGACGATGCTCATCCAGCAGTTCGCCAAAGATCGCCCGAGTGTTTCCCACACCGGCGCGGGGCGACCGCTGGCCGACGAATTGCGCATCCTTTCGCGAGCCGCCGCAGCCGTGGTGGCGGCCGGCACGCGCGATCTGTCGGCGCGCCCCTTCAGCGACTGGGACGACGCCCTCGACACATTCGCGGCCGCGGCGGTCGACGATCCGCTGTTGCTGGTTCTCGACGAGCTCCCCGACCTGGTGGCGTCCGCCCCGCACCTCGAAGGCACGCTGCGCGCTTTTCTTGAACGAGCGGCCGGGCAGACACACCTCCGCATCATCGTGTGTGGGTCGGCGGTGCGCACCATGCTCAAGCTCCAGGAGGAGCGTGCGCCCCTCTTCGGACGAGTCGGACTGAGGCTCCAGGTGCATCCGTTTCGCCCTCACGAGGCCGCGTTGATGCTGCCGCGATCGACTGCGGAGCGTCGCGCCCTCGTATGGGGGTTGCTCGGAGGCGTGCCGCTCTACCTGTCGTGGTGGAACGAAGATCGCTCTGTCGCGGCAAATCTGAGCGAGCTCTTCTGCAGGCCCGGGGCTCTGCTTCTCACCGAGGGCCAGTTCCTGCTGGCGAGCGAGGGTGACATCAGTGGGCTGGGAGGCACGGTCTTGCGGGCCATCGCCGCCGGACGGACCAGGCACAACGAGATCGCGGCAGCGGTGGGAACAGAACCGACACGCACACTGGACCGGCTGACCGAGCTGCGGCTGGTGCAGCGCGTCGTCCCGGTCACCGAGCTCCTCGGCCGTTCGAGACGACGGTCCTACAGGATCGCCGACAACTACCTCGCCTTCTGGCTTGGTGTCGTCGACCGCTATCGCGCGGAGATCGACCGGGGCCTGGGCGGCGCGGCTGCGCGGGCTATGGAAGCGGCGCTCGGCGACGCCATGGGATGGCCTTGGGAAGAGGCGTTTCGCCGGCATCTGCGACGCATGATCGAGGCAGGTGAGCTGCGTGACGACATCGTGGCTGTAGGCCCATGGTGGACGGCGGACAGCTCCGTCGAGCTCGACGCCGTGGGGCTCGCGGGGCTTCTGAGCGAAGCCGTGCTGGTCGGCGAGGCGAAGTGGGCGAAGCGCATCGACGGACGCGCGGTCGTTGCCGACCTCGAGCGACGAGGTTCACGACTGCCGCGGCGCGCCGACGCGGTCACGTACGCGGTTTGCGCACGCTCTGACGTGGGAGATGTGCCCGCCGGCGCGATCGCCGTGACGGCTGCCGACATCTTCGGCGGGTAGGGCGGGCGTGGCTGGCGACGTAGCTGAGCTGAGCTCGCAGGCGGCCGCTTCTCGTGAGGATCGCTCGCTGACTTCCCGCGGCCGGCGGGCGTCCAGAGGCGGCGGTCCGGGTCCCCGGCGAGCCGGGGGCGTCGCCGCGCCGGGCACGTTCAGCCCGTCGAGCCGGTCACCGTCAGCGTGTTGACGCCCGGCCGGCGCTGCTCGTTGCCGGCCGCATCCGTGGCGTAGACCGAGAAGCGGTAGGCGCCGGGCGCGAACCCACAGCGAACGCGCGCCCTGAGCGGGACGCCGACCGGCTGCGCCGCGCGACGCACGGTCGTGACCACCGTCCCGGAAGGGGAGCGCACCTTGATGACGACGCTCACCGGGCCGCCGCCCAGGGTCGCGTCGTCCACCTGGTACCTGAGCACGGCGATCCCACCGCGTCGCGCGGCGGCAGGCGCAGGCGCGAGTGGCACGGGGGCGCTCGTATCGATGCGCACGGTAACGCCGTGAAACGGTTCGGCGTTGCCGGCCTTGTCGACGGAGCGATACTCGAGACGGTGGGTGCCGTCGCCGCTCACCACGACCGCCGTGCCGACGGCGAGCGGCCCGCCGTCCAGCCGATACTCCGTGCGCGCCACGCCGGCGCCGCCGGGGCCGTCCTCCGCACTGAGCGTCACGGTGACCGGCGCCGTGTGCCAGGCATTGCCGGCGCCGTGCTGCCGCGTGTGCGGCGCCGTCCTGTCTTCCAGCCAGACCGGCGCCGTCCAGGCCGACTTGGTATCGAGTCCCAGGAAGCCCTTCGTCCACACCCGCATGTAGTAGTAGCGGCCGGCCACCGACGGGACCGTGGTCGTCCAGTCCGCCGTCGCGTCGTCCCCCGAGCGTGAGGCCACGACCTTGCCGCCGTTGGCGACGATCTCCAGCCTGCTGATGACCGCCTCGCCCGCACCGCCCGGTCCGCGCACGTGCACGCTGACGGGCAGCGAACCCGCCGTCTGCGCGATCACCGAACCCATCAGGGCTCCGCCCACCGTGTAGTCCACGACGAGTCCCTTGAGCTTGGTCGCATAGCCGCGCCTCGCCCTCATCGCCTCGTACAGCGCCTCGCGCGTGAGCGCCGGAGCCAGCAACGCCGTGCGCTCGCTGTAGCTCGTGATCCAGGACGCGTCGTGGATGTCGCCGTTGGCCGCGGGCATGACGCGCCAGCCCTTGTCGAGGGCGCGTACGTAGCTGCTCTCAAAGTCGGGATACAGTAGGCCGCTGCCGCCGTTGACCACCTCAAGGAGGGCGATCGCGGCAGCGCGCGTCGCGCTCCAGTACGCGTAGCCGGAAAAGTCGTCGCTGTTGCGCGTGGGGTGGTTCCACTCGGCGGTCGCCCCGTGGGCCGCGATCCAGTCGTACAGGGCCGCGCCGTCCAGTCCGACCGGCGGCAGCTCGTGAGTGCCGTACACATTGAGGTGGCCGATCCTGGGTTTGACCTCGAAGGCCGGGATCGCCACGAAGGTGGGGCTCGTCGCGGAGTCGGCCGCGCCCAGGGTCCGCGCCCACTCGGCCGGCGTCAGTCCTTCCCGGTGGTCGGTGAGGGCCATGAAGTCGGCGCCGCCCGCCGCGGCCTGCGCCCAGGCCTCTTCGGGGGTACCCTTTCCGTCCGAGAACCCCGTGTGGTCGTGCAGGTCGCCGAAGTAGACCCGGTACGCGGGCGCCGCCGCACTCGACGTCGAGGAGGCCGGCCCCGTCGCGCCGGCGTCCGCAGGCGCGAAGGCCATGAGCGCCGGCAGCAGCATCGCGAGAGAAAGGAGGCGCGGAAGCCCGGCGCGGCTCACTCTGCGCGGCTGCGTCGGGGCACCGCCGCGCCGCCGCGCGCCGCCGCGCGCCTGCGCATCGCGGCCGGCCACACCTCCCTCCGGCACGGGTCCACTCTCCACGGTACCACGGTGAGGGGAGGCGACGCGTTCGTCAACCTGCCCGCCAGCCGGCAGCTCTGCTTGCCGGCGATCGCTCCCGGCCCGCGGCTGGTCGTCCGCGCGGGCCGCATTGTCCATCGCATCATCGGTCGGCTCCTGGCCGATCACCCGCCAGACTCGACCTTCCGCTCCGAGAACGTACCGGAGGGCACGGGCGGGCGGCGAAGCCGCCCCCGCCGCTCGGAACCCGCCGGACCTCAGAACTCCGCCGGGAGCTCCTTGAGCTGGGCCGCGGTGAAGACGGGCCCGTCCTTGCACACGTACACGGGCCCGATGTTGCAGCGGCCGCACTTGCCGAGGCCGCACTTCATGCGGTTCTCCAGCGTCGTGAAGATGGCGTCGTCGGCGAAGCCCAGCTTGTCGAGCACGGGCAGCGTGAGCTTGACGACGATCGGCGGCCCGCAGAGCACGGCGACGGCGTTCTGCGCCTGCGGCGCCGTCGCCTCGACGACCGGCGTGACGTAGCCGACCTCGCCGGTCCACTCGGGCGTCTGACCGCCGGGGTCGACGGTGGTCACGATCTTGACGTCGGAGCGCGAGGCCCATTCTTCCAGCTCGCGCTTGTAGACGAGGTCCTCGACGGACCGCGCCCCATAGATGATGGTCACGTCGCCGAACTCGTCGCGGCGGTCGAGCACGTTCCAGATGACGCAGCGCACCGGCGCCAGGCCGATGCCGCCGGCGATGAAGACGACATCCTTGCCCTTCCAGTCGTCCACCGGGAACCAGTTCCCGTAGGGGCCGCGGAAGCCCACGGTGTCGCCGACGTTCACCTCGCGGAGCTCGTTTGTCACCTTGCCCACGGCCTTGAAGCTGCACTCGATGAAGCCCTTGCGGGTCGGCGCGCTGGCGATGCAGAAGGTGCTTTCGCCGGCGCCGAACACGCTGTACTCGCCGAACTGGCCGGCGTGGAAGTCGAAGGAGTCGCGCAGCGCCTCGTCCTTGAACTCCAGGCGCAGGGTGCGCGTGTCCAGCGTCTCCTCGGTGACCGCCGTGACGAGGGTCAGCTCAGGCTGATAGATGTTCATGTGGCCGCCACTTCGGGCCGCCGCGCGGCGACGTCGATGGCCTGCAGGATCTCGACGAGGTCCTGACCGGCGTGGCAGACGCGCGTGCAGCGGCCGCAGCCGGTGCACAGCACCTCGCCGAACTTGAGCGGGTAGACGGAGAACTTGTGGTTGATGCGCTGGCGGTAGCGAGGATTCTGGCTGTCGCGCGGATTATGGCCGCTGGCGTGCAGCGTGAAGGTCGGCGCCTGGCAGGTGTCCCAGCAGCGGCGCCGGGTGCCCTTGCCGATGCCCTCTTCTTCGTCGACGATGTCGAAGCAGTGACAGGTGGGGCACACGCTCGAGCAGGCGCCGCAGCCGTTGCAGCGCACGCCGAGCGCGGCGAGCAGCGGGTCTTCAAAGTGCGTGTCGATCCAGTCGCGCACCGACGCGGCATCGATCTCGAGGTTGGCGGCGACGCGCACGCGGGCGGCGGCGCGCTCCTCCGCGGCCTGGCGGCCGCGCTGCTCCGCGCCGCCGGCGTCGGTCGCGGCCTTGAAGCGCGCCGCGTGGGCTTCCACCAAAGCGCGCCCCTTGTCGGTGGTCGCCTCCATGAGGTACCCACCCTCCACCGGTGTGAGCAGGGCGTCGGCGCCCTTGTCGTCGTCGGGCGCGGTGCCGACCGCGGTGCAGAAGCAGCTCTCGTCGATGACGGGGCACGCCATGTTGACGATCGTGGTCGCCTCGCGGCGGCCGTTCCACAGCTCATCCTGGTAGTCCCAGTTCATGACCTTGTCGACGACGGCCAGGGCGGCGCTGTCGCAGGGCTTCGCCGCCAGCACGACGCGGGGCGCGAACTCCGTGGGCACCGCGTCGATCTCGACCTCGATGCCGTGCTCCCGCCAGCCGCAGAGCGCCTCGTACTCAGGCAGGAAATACTGTTTGAGCGACAGCACCGGCAGGCCGCGGCTGAGGTCCAGCTCGGCGGCGCCCTCGAGGGCGCGGTACTCGATGTCGATCGGCTTGACGCCGGGGCGCAGACAGGCCGACGAGGCGATCGCCGACGGCGAGGCGCAGACGTCCACGGCGACGGGCGCGATCACTTCCGTGCCCGCGCCCAGCAGCTCGCCGGTCAGCGCGCGCAGGTCGTCGTCGCTGATGAAGTACGTCTCGCGTGTCGGGGCGGCGTGCGTCACTTGATGAACTCCTGCTTGTCGTCGAGCCGGTAGTCGCCGATAGGCGCCGCGTTCTCGGGGTCGTCGCTCACGGTGTAGCCGTACCGCTCGCCGACGATCTGCTGCAGCTTGCGGTTCATGAGGCTGAGCGGGATGCCGACCGGGCAGAACCGCTCGCACTCGCCGCAGTCGACGCAGCGGCCGGCGAGGTGCAGGGCGCGGGTGATGTTCCAGCTCATGTTGCCGCGCGGGTGCGCGGAGGCCTCGATCCACTGCGGCCGCGTCTTCTCCGCCACGCAGCGCTCGCAGACGCACAGCGGGCACACCTGACGACAGGCGTAGCAGCGCACGCACTTGCCGAACTGCTCGGTCCAGAAGGCCCAGCGCTCCTCCAGCGGCTTTGCATCGAGCGCCGCGACACGTTCGTCGATCGTCGTGACCGGCCGCGGCGGCTCGGGCTGCGCCTCGCCGAGCAGGTGATCGACAAGCGCCGGCTCGCGGTTGTCGCAGCCGTAGCAGCGCGGAGCGACGTTCTCAGGGGTGAGGGGAACGGCGGCGGGCAGCTCGTTCTCCTCGAGCACGCCGCCGCAACGCACGCCGATGAGCACGACGTCGTCGCGGTTGAGCTGCGCTTCGCGCAGCAGGCCCGCGATCGCCTTGGCGTCGCAGCCCTTTACGACGAGGCCGATCTTGCCGAGCTCGGCGACGTTGTCGCGGCGCGGGTCCAGATAGGTGACGAGGTTGTGTACGCAGCGCGTGTCGAAGATCAGCCTGTCGGCGTCGGCCGGGTCGGTGACGAACGCCGGCCGGGCGCCGCGTCGGGCGTCCTCCCAGCCGATGATCACGCGCACCGTGCCGTCGGTGAGCAGCGTGCGGGCGAGCTCGCGGAGCTCGTTCATGAGGCCTCGGCTTTCGCGCCGGCGGAGGCCGGCACGGCCGCGGCGCTCGGGCCGGCCGGCGCAGCCCTGCCGGCGCCCTCGGGCGCCAGCGCGCGGTACGCGGCGAACGGCCCCAAAGCACGCACGTTGGTCACGGCTTCGTTGACCACATCGCGCCACTTGGCGCCCTCGCTCGCCGACACCCAGCTGAAGGTCATACGTCGCGGGTCGACGCCGATGAACTCCATGATGTCGTGGAACACGGCGAAGCGCCGCCGGGCGTGGTAGTTGCCCGAGGTGTAGTGGCAGTCGGCCGGGTGGCAGCCGCTGACGAT
>JBAXRL010000052.1:0-11717 GCA_037131205.1 Actinomycetes bacterium
CCGAGCAGCTCGCGGCCCGCCTCGGGGTGCTGCTTGATGAGGTCGTACTCCACCTTGCTGAGCGCTCCCGGCTTGCTGAGGATCTCGGCGGGCACGCCGATCTTGCCGATGTCGTGGACCTCGGCGGCGAAGGCGAGCCCCTCGCGGGCTTCCTCGCCGAGGCCCATCTCGGCGGCGATGGCCGCGGCCAACGCGGCGACGCGCCGCTCGTGGGCGGCCGTGTAGGGGTCGCGCAGGCCGACGATCGCGCCCAGCGCCCGCACCGTGTCGCGGAGCTGCTCGCGCAGCTGGGCGGCGCTGCGCGCGAGCTCCTCCTCGGCCTGTTTGCGCTCGCTCAACTCCGTCTGTACCTGAGCATAGAGCAGGGCATTCTGCTCGGCGGACGCGATGTGCAGGGCCAGCGCCTCCAGCAGTTCCAGGTGGTCCTCGGTGTAGGCGTCCTGGAGACCGCTCATCACCTGGATCACCCCATGGACCACGCCCCCTGTCTTGAGCGGGACGATCAGCGCCGACCGCGTGACGTCTTCTTCATCCAGCGGCACTGAAGTGACGATCTCATCGGTCTCGTCGTTGACGAAGTAGGTGGTCTGAGCCGTCTTCAAGCGCGCTTGATAGTCGTCGATCACCATGGAGTGACCGGTGCGGATGACGATGCTCTGCGTACCCTTCCCTGCTTCTTCAAGGGGAATGGGAGGGAAGACGCCGACGTCCAGCCAGCGACCCTCCATCCAGCAGGCGTGGCAGGTGATCAGCTGCGTTTCCTGGTCATAGGCGGAGATGAAGAAACCGTCGTTGGGAGCGATGACGGACATGGAGTCGCAGATCACTTGATAGATCTCATGCAGATCGAGCGTGCTGTTCAAGCGCCGGCCGGCGTCATACAGAAGTCGCAGTCGTGCACTCTGCTGGGCGGCCGACTCCTCGGCCCGCTTGCGCTCCGTGATGTCGCTGAGGAAGTTCAGGGTGGCGGGGCGACCTTCCCAGTCGATCGCGACCGTGTTGATCTCGACCCATCGTGAGCCTCCCTCCTTCGTCAGCAGGCGGAAGGCATAGCGAGCAGGCGCAGCCTCGCCGCGCAGCCTCCTCTCATAGCGCTCTGCCACCAGAGCGCGATCCTCGGGATGGATGAACGCGAGGAACGGGGTCGCGGTGAGCTCCTGCTCCGAGAAGCCCGTGACCGCCACGGTCATGCGATTGACCAGCCGAAACACGCCGTCCTGAGCCACCACGATCGCCTCGTTGGCGCTGTCCACCAGCAGGCGGTACTTCTCTTCGCTTGCCGTCAGCGCCTCCTCGGCCCGTTCGCGCTGGACACGCTGCCGCAGCGCGCCGATCCCGTAGGCCAGATCGTCGGCCAGCTCAGCCAGAAGTTCGACCTCCTCGGGATCGAAGGCGTCCGGCTCCGCCGCATACAGATCGAAGGCGCCGAAGCAGCGCCCCTCGCCCTGCAGCGGCAGGGCGATGGACGAGGCATAGCCGCGCTGAACGGCCGCCTCGCGCCAGGGTCCATAGGCGGGGTCGCCGGGGATGCTGCGGGCGAGCACCGGCCGGCCGCCGCGGATGGCCAAGCCCGTGGGGCCGCGTCCCCGTTCCCTGTCGGCCCACGTGATGTCGACGCTGTCGAGGTAGCCCGCCGCGAAGCCGCACTGGGCCACCGGGCGCACGGACCGCGCGGCGTTCTGCTCGGCGAAGCCGACCCAGGCCATGCGGTAGCCGCCTTGCTCTACCAGCAGACGGCAGACGCCGTCCAGCAGGGCCGCCTCGTCTGCGGCGCGCACCAGCAGATGGTTGCAGGCGATGATCGTCTGCAACGCGCGGTTGGCCCGGCGCAGCTCGTCGGCCGCGCGCGGCGCGGTCTGCTTCTTGCGCGGCTGCCGCGGGCCGGCCATCAGGCGCCGCCGTCTGCGCGCGTGCCCGCGACGCACCGCGCGGTGGCCGGCCTCGGCATCTGTTCGGCCGGCCGCGTCGATCTGCGGAGGCTCGCCGTCATGCGCTCTCGCGGCAAGCCTTCAAGGCGCCTTTGTGGACGCGGTGAAGGCGCGTGCGGATGTCCTGCCGGCCGGCGGCCACGAGGGCGGTCCCGCCGGGGTCGAGGACGGCGAGGCCGAGGTCGGCGGCGGCGGAGAGGCTGTCGCACATGCGCTGCAGGCGTTCGAGATCGACGAGGTCGGCCAGAGTGTGCTCGGCGGTCCGCATGCGTCCTCCCCTCGTCTTGTCCCCGCTCCCGCGGCGCTGTCGCCGACCGCGGGTGTCCCTACTATCCGCGTCTGCCGCGGGGGGCGCAAGCATACCCCGCGTTGGGGCTGTTCCGCAGGCCCGCATGGCATGCCTCGGCGTACCGTTTCGCGGCGTCGAGCCGGCGCCGAAAGCGCGGCCGCGGTGAGCGACGGAATCACCGGAGCCGGCGATTCTCGACGGCATCGTTGGCTCCGCCAACGCCGCCCGGCGACTGCTTCTTCAGTATACTTACAGTTCCCTTGATCACGATCCCCCCGCTCCCGGCGCTCACCATCAAAGGCATGCGTATACCTCTGCCCATCGTGCAGGGGGGCATGGGCGTCGGCGTGTCCCTCTACCCGCTGGCCCGCGCTGTGGCCCTCGTGGGGGGTCTGGGGCTGCTCTCGAGCGCCTGTCTGGACCGCATCGTCGGCGCCCGCCTCGGCCGCAGGATCGACACCTACGAAGCCGTACGGCACGAAGTCGCGGCGGCCAGGGCCGGCGGCGGCTACGCCGGCGTCAACATCATGGTCGCCCTGCAGCGCGACTACGAGGCCTCGGTGCGCGCCGCCATCGACGCCGACGCCGACGCCATCGTCTCGGGAGCCGGGCTGCCGCTCTCTCTGCCGGCGATCAGGCCGCCGGGGGGGACCGCCCTCATCCCCATCGTCTCGTCGGCGCGCGCCCTCGAGCTCATCTGCCGGCGCTGGGAGCGCGAGCATCACCGCCCCGACGCGGTCGTCCTCGAGGGACCCCTCGCCGGCGGCCACCTGGGCTTCCGCGCCGACCAGCTCGACCTCGCGGAGAACACCCTCGAGCGTCTGTTGCCGCCGGTCAAGGAGGTCGCGGTGGCGCACGGCGACTTCCCCGTGATCGTCGCCGGAGGCATCTACACCCACGAGGACATCCGCCGCTTTCTCGCCCTCGGCGCCGATGGCGTGCAGATGGGCACACGCTTCCTGGCCACCGAGGAGAGCAGCGCCTCTCCGGCCTACAAGCAGGCCGTGCTGCGGGCGCGCCCTGAGGACATCCTCGTGGCCGGCGACCCGGGCTCGCCCTGCGGGCTGCCCTTCCGCGTGCTGCGCGAATCGCCGATGTACCAGTCGGCGCTCGCCCGGCGGCGGGCGCCGAAGTGCGACAAGGGCTACGTGCTCCTCAAAGACGCGCAGGGACGGTTCACGCGCTGCCCCGCCAAGGAGGACAACGAGCACTATTTCTGCATCTGCGACGGGCTCTGCAGCGCGGCGGGCTACGGCGCCGACACGGAAGAGCCGCTCTATACGACCGGCGCCACCGCGGCGCGGGTCGACCGCATGCTCCCCGTCCGCGACCTCATGGCGGAGCTCGGCGGCGGGCGTCAGGCGCTGCCGTCCGCCGGATAGAGCGGCGCCGGGGGCGCGGCGCGCCCTGGGGTCGCGCCCGTCTGCGTCGTTGCGGCGCCCGCCGTATCCAGCGCATGGTCATCGCCCTGCCCGCCGTGCTCCTTCTGGCCCGGCAGGCGCCGGTTCCCAGGGACGACATCGGGGGTCAGACCCCGGTGGGCTTCCTCCTCCTGTTCGTGATCGGCTTCGTCCTGGTGGCCGATGACCGCGTCACCGCCGTCATCGACCGGCAGTGGTGGTGGGCGCCGGCTCTCGGCGTTGTCGCTATGGCGGCGCGGGCCGCACTCTGGCCGGCCTGCGAGGACTTCCCCCACCCGAGTTGGCGGGACACGGTGGTCGACTGGCTGAGGTACCAGGTCGGTCTTGGGATGGTGATCGTCGGGCTGATGAGGCTGTTCCATCGCCACGGCGACCGCGAAGGCGGCGCCTGCGCCACGCCACCGTGGCCGCCGATCTGCGCGAGCTCTTCCGTCGGCCCGGAGCGCCGCTGCTCACCGAAGGTCAGTTCCCGCCGGCCATCGCAGGCGATCTCAGCGGGCCGGGCGGCACGGCGTCGCGGACCGCTACCGGGCCGAGATCGACAGGGGGCTGGATGGGCCTGCGGCCAAGGCGCTCGAACGAGCGTTTGACGACGCCATGGGATGGCCTTGGGAAGAGGCTTTCGAGGGCTCGCGGCGGGCCACTCACGCGATGCTGTGCTACGCTCACCGTGGTTGCCGGATGGATGACCTGCAAGGGGGTAGTCATGGCTGCCGGTGGAGAAGCTCATGCCGCGAGTACGACGAGGCCCTGGCGGACCGCCGCTCTGGGATGCCTTCTCGTCGCGGTGATCGTGGCGATCGCCTGGCCGGCGCCGGTGAGGGCCACCACCCTCGAACGCCTGTCGATCGAACAGCTCTCGCGGCGCGCGACCATGGTCGTCGAGGGCGCTGTGGTCTCCACAGCCGTTGAGCAGACTCCGGCCGGCGTGCGCACGGCCGTGCGCATCAAGGTGCGCGAGTCCCTCAAAGGCGCGCCCTCCGCGCTCATGACCGTATACGTGCCCGGCGGCACGCTCCCTGACGGCTCGCGGGTCGTCGTCGACGCCATGGCCGCGTTCCGGCCGGGCGACTCGTGCTACGTGTTCGTCGACACCCGCGGCTGGGTCATGGGCGGCTTCCAGGGCAAGCTCGACGTCGCCGGCGGCCGCCTGCTCGGCAGCGGCGAGACCACGGCCGCCATGAGCCGCCGCATCGAGGCGGCGCTGCACGCCGCCCGGCCCGCGGCTCGTCGGGCCTGCGGCGCGCGCCGGACCGGTCAAGAGGGCGCGCGAGGAGTGGAGCCTGTGCCCTTCATGGCAGGCGTCGTCGGCGACGCGGCGGACGATCGCGTGCTCCCCGGAGTGGCGGCGCCGGCCGAGGCGGAGCTCCACCCGGCCACCTCGCCGCCGGGCGAGCCGACGATCATCTCCATCACTCCCGGCGAGGCCTCCGCCGGCACAGACACGCACGTGACGATCGGGGGCGCCGACTTCGGCTCCGCGCGCGGCAAGGTCGAGTTCTCGTACGGGCGCGAGGACGTCATGCGCATCAGCGCCCGCGACATCTCGTCGTGGACCGACTCCAGCATCGACTGCGCGGTCCCGACCGGCGTCATCGCGAACTACGACGCGTCGGCCGGTTCGGGACCGGTCGTCGTCACGACGTCGGACGACCGCGAGTCCAACGCCTTCGACTTCGCCGTGCCGTTCGGCTACGGAGCGCAGAAGTGGGCGAAAGCGGGGGCCACGTATCTGGTCGACCCGTCGGGCATCGACGACGCTCTGCGTGAGGGCCTCGTGGATGCCGGTGCGGCCGTGTGGAACGCCGCGGGTTCGCGCTTCCGGTTCACCGATGGCGGCACGACGCTCCTGGGCAGATCCAGGGACGGCAGGAACGTGATCTCGTGGGCCGACGGGCTCCCGGAGGGAGTGATCGGCCAAGCGTCGTCGTACTACAACGCCGCGGGCGACATGACCGAGGCCGACGTCCAGTTCAGCAACGCCTTCGCCTGGAGCGACGGCGCCGCCGGCTCGGGCACGATGGACATCCAGACCATCACGATGCATGAGATCGGACACTGGCTGGTGCTCCTTGACCAGTACATGGATGGCGACTCGGGCAAGGTGATGTACGGCTTCGGCGACGCGGACCAGCAGAAACGCGCGCTCGCCGCCGGGGACCTGGCGGGCATCACCTGGATCTATCGCGACCAGCCCATCGACACAGTCGGCCCCGTGTGCGACGCAAGGAACGCGACCGTGCGGCGTGGCGCCGCCGTCCAGATCTACTTCCGTGTCCATGACGCGCTGAGCTCTCAGGTGACGACGGAGCTGGTGATCTCCAACCGGTCCGGCATCGTCGAGAAGAGCTGGTCGTGGGGCTACCGCGAGAGCTCCAACGGCTGGCGGTTCGTCAGGTACAGGTGCACGCTCCCCTGGGGCAGCTATCGGATCCGGGTCTCCGGCAGAGACCTCGCCGGCAACAGCGCCGGCAAGGTGGGCAAGGCGACGCTGACGGTGCAGTAAGGCTCGCGCTGAGCGTCGTCGTCTGCGAGGTCGCCGTCAGGCGCCGGGTGGTCGAGCGCCCTCTGTTCGCCATGAAGCCGAAGCGGCGGCGCACGTCGTAGAACCGCCGCGCACGGCTCGCCTACGCTACGCCCAGGTAGGCTTCCTGCACATGGGGGTTGGTGAGCAGGGCCGCGCCGTCGTCCGAGAGCGTTACCTTGCCGGTCTCGAGGACGTAGCCGCGGTCGCAGATCTCCAGCGCCACGTGGGCGTTCTGTTCTACAAGGAGGATGGTCGTGCCCTGGGCGTTGATCTCCTTGATGATGTCGAAGATCTTTTCGACGAGCATGGGGGCGAGGCCCATCGAGGGCTCGTCGAGCATCATGAGCCTGGGCCCGGCCATCAGCGCGCGGCCCATGGCCAGCATCTGTTGCTCGCCGCCCGACAGCGTGCCTCCGGTCTGGGATTCGCGCTCCTTGAGCACCGGGAAGAGGTCGAAGACCCGGTCGAAGTCGGCTTTCAGGTCCTGGCGAGGGCGCGAGAAGGCGCCCATCTCGAGGTTCTCCTTGACCGTCATGCGAGGGAAGATGCGGCGCCCTTCGGGCGCCTGGGACAGCCCCAGGGTGACCACGTCGTAAGGAGGCACACTGGCGAGATCCCGGCCCTCGTAGAAGATCTTGCCCGAGCGCGGGCGCTGGAGCCCCGAGATCGCGTTGAGCGTCGTGCTCTTGCCGGCGCCGTTGGCGCCGATCAGGGTGACGATCTCGCCGTTGCGGATCTGCAGAGAGACGCCCTTGATGGCCTCGATGTTGCCGTAGAAGACGTGGATGTCCCGGACGTCCAGCATGACCTCGCCGGCCGCGCTGTCTGTTCTTGCCGCGGCGCCCACTTACGCGCTCTTTCCCAGGTAGGCCTCGATGACCTTGGGGTCGCTGCGCACGACGTCTGGCGGGCCCTCGGCGATCTTCTCGCCGTGGTCGAGAACCACGATGCGATCCGAGCTGCCCATGACCACCTTCATGTCGTGCTCGATGAGGATGATGGTCATGCCTTCGTCGCGGATGCGACGGATGAGCTGCAGAAGGGAGGCGGTTTCCTGCGGGTTCATGCCGGCCGCCGGCTCGTCGAGAAACAGCAGCGTCGGCTCCGTGGCCATCGCGCGCGCGATCTCCAGCCTGCGCTGCGACCCATAGGGCAGGTTCTTGGCCAGCTCGTCGGCGTGGCCCCCGAGGCCCACGTACTCGAGCAGGGCCAGGCTCTTGTCGCGCACTTCCTTCTCTTCGCGGGTGGCTCGAGGCGTGCGCAGTACCACTCTGATCACCCCGCTGCGTGTGCGGCAGTGCTGCCCCACCATGATGTTCTCCAGGGCCGTCATCTCGTTGAAGAGGCGGATGTTCTGAAAGGTGCGCGCGACGCCCAGCTTGGTGACCTTTGACGGCAGCATGCCGGCGATCTCGCGACCCTTGAAACGGATGGTCCCCGACGTGGGCCCATAGACGCCGGTGATGGCGTTGAACAGCGTGGTCTTGCCGGCGCCGTTGGGGCCGATCAACCCGACGATCTCGTTCTCGTCGGCGTGAAAGTCGACCTTGTTGACGGCGATGAGGCCGCCGAAGGCCTTGACCATCTGCGTGGTCTCGAGCACCCGTACGGGCTCAGTGCTCGGCATCGGACCACACCTGCCGTTCCTGCTCCGACTCGCCCTTGCTGCCGGGCCGCATCTCCAGCTTCACGCGCAGGGAGCCGAGCAGGCCCTGCGGGCGGAAGACCATGAGGAGCACGAGGATCAGCCCCAGGGCGATCCCGCGCGTCTCGGGGTGGGCCTGCACGAAGGGGAAGTCGCGCAGCCATTCTTGCAGACCCACCCACACGATCGCGCCCAGAACTGGGCCGGCGATGTTACCCATGCCGCCGAGGACGACCAGGCTCAGGATGAGGAACGACTCCATGAGCATGAAGCTGCTCGGCGAGATGTAGTTGAGGTAGTGCCCGAAGAAGACGCCCATGGCGCCGGCGAAGAACGCCCCTGTGGCGTAGGAGAGCAGCTTGTAGCGCGAGGTGTGGATGCCCATCGCCTCGGCCGCGACCTCGTCTTCGCGGATCGCCGTCCAGGCGCGGCCGATGCGCGAGCGCACGATCCGCGAGATCGTCCACAGCGAAAGCAGCGCCAGGGCGAGGCCGAGGAAGTAGAGGCTCTTCTGCGTGCTGAGCTCGTAGCCGAAGAACGCGGGTTTGGGGACGCCGGAGATGCCCGACGGTCCACGCGTGAGCCCGACCCAGTTGAGGGCCACGATGCGGATGATCTCCCCGAATCCCAACGTCATGATCGCCAGGTAGTCGCCGCGCACGCGCAGGGTCGGGTAGCCGATAAGGACCCCGGCGAGCGCGGCCAGCAGCCCGCCGACGACGAAATTGATCCACGTCAGCCACCAGTAGGCGTCAAGGTCGACGCCGAACTTCACCTTGAGCACCTGGTTGAAGATGATCGCCGTGTAGTACGCGCCGATCGCGTAGAAGGCCACGTAGCCGAGGTCGAGGAGCCCGGTGAAGCCGACGACGATGTTCAGCCCCGAGGCGAGCACCACGTAGATGACGACCACGGTCATCAGCGTGATCCAGCGGTTGGACCCGACCAGGAACGGCAGGATCACGGCAACCGCGAGAAGCACCGCCAGCAGGATGCGCTGGGATCTGGTGGACCCACCTCCGACCATCGCCGCGGCGATGGGATTGAGCTTCGTGCGAAAGCGGCCGTCGCCGGCGTTCAGCCCGTTGTTCTCGCCGGGGTCGCGTGTGCCGGCCATGCTAGGCCTTCTGCGACACGGTGGAGCCGAGCAGGCCGGACGGCCTGAACGACAGGATGAGGATCAGGATCACGAAGGCGATCGCGTCGCGGTACTGCGAGCCCATGGGCAGGTAGGCCGAGCCCAGCGCTTCGATGACGCCGAGCAGCAACCCGCCCAGGAAGGCGCCGGGGATGTTGCCGATGCCGCCCAGCACCGCGGCGATGAACGCCTTGAGGCCGGGGTTGAAGCCCATGAGCGGCCAGGCGGCGTGGTACACGCCCCCGTAGAGGCCGCCGGCCAGGGCGCCCATCGCCGAGCCGATCAGGAATGTGAGGGCGATGACCTTGTTCACGTTGACGCCCATGAGCGCCGAGGTGCGCTTGTCCTGGGCGGAGGCGCGCATTGCGCGGCCCATGCGCGTGCGCTTCACATAGAAGTTCAACAGCAGCATGACCACCACAGTGACCACGACCACGAACACCTGGAAGTAGGTGATGTAGACCCCGCCCAGCGTGAAGGCCTTGGGCGCCCCTGCCGCGGTGGTGAACAGCGGGATGTCGGGGAACGGGACCTGCTGGGAGCCGAAGATGGACTGGGCGACGTTCTGCAGGAGGATCGACACGCCGATCGCCGAGATGAGCGCCGCCAGGCGAGGGGCGTTGCGGAGGGGCCGGTACGCCAGCCGCTCGATGATCACGCCCATCACGGCGACGACCGCCATGGCGATGATGATCGCGAGGAAGAAGCTCAGATGCGGCATGCCGACCGTGTTGCCGAAGAGGGTGATCTCAGGCGACATCATCATGATCGTGATGAAGGCGCCGAACATGAAGAGCTCGCCGAAGGCGAAGTTGATCAGTTCGATGATGCCGTACACCATCGTGTAGCCCACCGCGATCAGCGCGTAGAGGCAGCCGATCATGAGGCCGTTGACAAGTTGTTGGCCGAGCTCGCTCACGAGGTCCCCGGGTCTGCGGCGTCGGTTGGGTCAGGCGGCACGGGAAGGGGCGAGTGGCGCAGCGCCTCTCGCCCCTTCCCGGCTTGCGTGCGGGTCGTTACTGAGTCGGCTGCTGAGGAGCGGTGGCCAGGGCGCCGTCCTGCACCACGACGATCTGCAGCGGCTTGATGACGTCGCCGTTCTCGTCGAACGTGACCGGGCCGGCGATGCCCTGGTACGTGCCGATGCTGCCGAGAGCGTCGTTGATGGCCGTGCGCTCGTTCTTGCCGGCGTTCTTGGCGGCCTGCGCGGCGAGCATGACCACGTCGTAGGAGTTGGCCGCGAACCAGTCGGGGTTGCCCCCGCCGTACTTGGCCTTGTAGGCATCGACGAACTTCTTGACCGCCGGGTCTTCCTTCGTGTAGTCGAAGAAGGTCGAAACCAGCATGCCCTCGACGGCGGCGCCGCCAAGCTTGGGCAGCTCGTCGGACGCGTAGCCGTCAGAGCCCAGCATCTGCACGTCCATGCCGAGTTCGCGGGCCTGCTGGGCGATCTTCGAGCCCTCGGGGTAGTAGCCGGAGAGGAACAGAAGGTCCGGGCCGGCGCCCTTGAGCTTGGTGAGCTGAGCCTTGAAATCCGTGTCGCCGGTGGCGTACTGCTCCTTGCCGACGATGGCGCCGCCGGCCGCCTTGACGGCCGCCTCGTAGGCGTCGGCGAGACCGCGGCCGTAGTCGGAGTTGTCGTACATGATGGCGATCTTCTGCTTGTTCAGCGTCATGACGCTGTAGTTGGCGAGCCCTTCGCCCTGCACCGCGTCGGTCATGCAGATGCGCCAGATGTACTTGCCGAGTGTGGTGATGTCCGGGTTGGTGGCGGACGGGGAGATCATGGGCAGGCCGGCCGTTTCGTACTTGGCGCCGGCGGCGATGGTGGCGCCGGAGAACTGGTGCCCGTCGACCACGACGAGCTCCGCGTCGTCAATGTACTTCTGGGCCACGAGCACGGCCTGTTTCGGATCGCCGAGGTCGTCGCCGAGGGCCAGCGAGACCTGGCCGCCGTTGACGCCGCCGGCCGCGTTGAGCTCCTCCATGGCGATCTCAGCGCCTTCTTTGTGGGACTTGCCGTACGTTGCGTAGTCGCCGGTCATGGGGCCGGCGACGCCGACCTTGAACGGCGTCGAGGCGGCCGTAGTGGCGTCCCCGGAGCTGCTGCTGCCGCAACCCACGACGGCGAAGAGCGCGAGCGCCAGTGCCAGTACGAGAATGGCCGCGAGTACGAGCTTCTTGTGGATGGTCGTCAAAGTGCCTCCCCCTGGAGAATGCCTGCCGAGAGTCCGGGTGTCCTGCCTTGAGGAGACAGGTAGCGAGTACGCCCAGACTCGCTTGTTCGGGAGTCTAGAGGCGTGGTGAACAAGCGTCAAGGCGCGGTGACGCGCCGCGCGCTTCGGCGCCCTCGATTCCTGCGGCATGACCATCCCTTTTCGTCCGCTTGCGCGTGCGGCCTCCGGATCGACGAGCGGCGAGAAGGCGGAGATGGCGCGCCGCACCCGCAGCGGCTGTCACCCCCGGCGGCCCGCCTGCGGCGAGCGCCCGCCGGTCGCCATGCGCCCGTCCGCGGGCGACGCGACAGCCAGGGAATCCCCATCATCCCGTCAGTGCTCCTGGCGGGCACAACGCCACCCGCGGCGAGTGAAGGCGAGTGCGGAAGGCTGTTTTCCCCTCATGCGAGACGAGACGGTGGCGTCAACGTTGACGTTCGCGCTCCACGCACGCGGCCCTCAGGCGGGGGCATGGTCGAAAGCGGTCGAATCCGTTGGCGGTACTTCCAACGGTATCGTTGGAAGTACCGCCAACGGAATACGGTCACACAGC
>JBAXRL010000053.1:0-11668 GCA_037131205.1 Actinomycetes bacterium
CTTCTGCTGCTTGATGTTGGCCACGTGATCCCTTCGATCCGGGTGAAATCGTGACAAAGCGCTGAGGCAGTGGGGACTGCGCTCGGACGCGAAATGCTACCACACGCTCGCGATGCCGGGCAAACGTCGGGAGTTTGGTCAGCCCTGTCCGGTACGTCGACATGCTCGACCGGCGTGCCGTTCGCCGTTACCGTGACTGCGGACGAGGTGGAGGCAACCATGTCGCCCGATGTCCACCTCCACGGAGGGAGCGTGCTCGCTGCCGGAATCCCTCAGTCGGACGACCACATCCACCTCCACCGGGAGGTTCCCGCCCGCGCCTTTTCCGGTAGCCTCTCCTCGTGAGCACACCTGGAGGAGTCCCATGAGAGCGATCTTCTGCCCAGGATACGGAGGACCGGATGTCCTCGAGATGCGTGAAGTGGAACGGCCCAGCCCCAAGGACGACGAGGTCTGCATACGGATCATGGCGACCGCGGTGACGGCCAGCGACATCTTCGTCCGCGGTTCTGACATACCACTGCGGTTCCGCATCCCTATGCGCCTGATGCTCGGCATCACGAGGCCGCGCCGGCAGATCATCGGTCTGGTGCTGGCGGGGGAGGTCGCAGCGGTGGGCCGAGACGCGACGAGATTCAAGCACGGCGATCAGGTCTATGGGCTCACAGGCTTCGGGCTCGGCGCTTAGGGCCTATCCCAATAGGTCTGCACGCACGGATACGCCCGTGGACACATCGCGGATGCGGCCCCTCCCCGGCCGGCGCCGTTCTGGCTCCGGCGAGCGCCGGGTGGTACCGTCGACGGACATGGGACGACTCCGCGGCATCCTCCTCGCGCTGCTCCTCGCCGCCGTCGCGACGATGGCGACCGGCGCACTCGGCTGCGCGTCGCAGGGAGTGGCCGGGGCGGCCGGCGAGAGCGTCGCCGCCGCAACGACCGTCGTCTCCTCACCGGCGCCGACCACCGCGTCGAGCCCGTCGGCGTCCTCGGAGCTGGCCGGGTGGTCGAACCGCCGGCTCGCGGCACAGCTCGTCTTCTGCAGCGTGCCGGCGACGAACCCGTCTGCGGGGCGCAGGTTCGCGCGCCTGGGAGTCGGCGGCATCGTGATCCTCGGCGGCGGGGCGCGGAGCAGCATCGGGAGCGACCTCGCGGCCGTCCTCAAGGCCGCGCCCCACGGCGTCAAGCCCTTCATCGCCAGCGACGAGGAGGGCGGGCAGGTGCAGCGGCTGCGGGACGTGGTCTATCCGCTGCCGTCGGCCCGCGTCCAGGGCGGCTGGAGCGCGTCGAAGACCAGGGCGACGGCCGAGGACTACGGCGCCCGCCTCCGCAAGCTGCACGTGTCCGTGGTGTTCGGGCCGGTCGCCGATCTGGACGTCCCGGGCCGGTACATGAGCGCGCTCGACCGGTGTTTCTCGCCGGAGCCCAAGGTGGTCGGCACGCACGTCGTCGCCTGGGTCACGGGGCTGCGCGCCTCGCGGGTGCTCTCGACCGTCAAGCATTGGCCGGGCCACGGCTGGGCCACCGACACCCACAGCGGTGCGGCTCGTGTGCCCTCGCTCTCGGTGCTGCGGCGCAACGACATGGTGCCGTTCGAGCAGGCCTTCGACGTGAACGTGCCGCTGGTGATGGTCGGGCACCTCCGCGCGAAGGGGCTCACGGGGGACGAGACGCCCGCGAGCCTCTCGCGCCAGGCCCTGACGTACCTGCGCGGACGCACCGGCAGCGCGACCGTCATCATCACCGACTCGCTGTCCATGGCCGCGACGACCAAGGCGCTCGGCATCAAGCTGCCGGCCGCCGCGGTGCAGGCGCTCAGGGCCGGCGCCGACCTCGCGCTGTTCGCCACGGGGGACCCGGTGCCGGTCATCGACGCCGTGACGGCGGCGATAGAGTCCGGGCGCATCCCCAGGGCCGAGGCCGAGGCGAAGGTGCTGCGCATCCTCGAGCTGAAGCGCAAGGCCGGGCTGGCGCCGGCGGCGCAGTAGGCTCGGCCGGCACTGGTCGTACCCCCGCACGGGTGGCCGGGCCGGGAGGCGGCGCCGCCCTCTGGTAGACTCGCCGCCGGCCGGCCGCGAAGTACTTCGCGGCCGGCGGTCGAAAGAGTGGAGTCATGAGCGACCACAAGCGCAAGCTCGCCCTGGCGGCGCTCGTCGTCGCCACGGCGACCGCGGTCTCGCGGGTCACCGGTCTGGGGCGGGAGGTGATCACCGCCGCGGTCTACGGCGTCGTCCCGGACTACAACACGTTCGTCTCGGTGTCGGTGATCCCCCAGCTCGTGCAGCAGCTCTTCGCCGACGCCGCCATCAGCGCGGCCTTCGTGCCCGTGTTCACGTCACTGCTCGCCAAGGGCGAGCGCGAGCGCGCCTGCCGTCTCGCCGCCAACCTGCTCGGCCTGATCGTCGTCGTGGTCGGCGCGGCGGTGGCGCTGCTGGCTCTCGCCGCGGGGCCGCTCACCAGGCTCATGTACCCGGAGCTGACGGCCACGGCCGCGAGCGCCGGGCTGGCCACGCAGCTCCTCCGCATCCTCGTGCCGACCATCCTCTTTCTCTCTCTGGCCGGCGCGCTCAGCGGTGTGCTCTATTCGCTGGAGCGGTTCACCATGCCGGCCGTCGTCTCGATCGTCTGGAACCTGACGATCATCGCCGCGATCATCCTGTTCCAGGATTCGCTCGGCGTCGAAGCCATCGCCTGGGGGATGCTTCTGGGGACCGTGTTCGAGCTCGTCCTCCTCGCCGGCGCCATGCGGTACGCCGGGCGCTGGATCTGGCCGCGCTTCGGCCTCCGCGACCCGCTGCTTCTGCGCGTCATCCTCCTCATGGCGCCGATCACCATCACGCTCGGAATCCTCAACTTCAACGCCCTCATCGGCACCTGGTTCGCGCAGTTCGTCAGCGACGGCGCGGCCGCCGAGATCGGCTACGCCTTTCGCCTCTACCAGCTCCCCCAGGGCATCTTCGCGGTGACCATCGGGACGGTGCTGTTCCCGTCGCTCTCGCGCTTCGCCGCGCTGCACGACGACTCGCGATTCAGAGAAACCGTGTCACTGGGAGTGCGCCAGATGGTCTTCGTCTCGCTGCCGTTCGTCGCCTGGTTCGCGGTGATGCCGCAGGCCTTCGTGCGCCTCGTGTACGAGCGCGGGCACTTCGGCCCCCAGGCCACGGTCGAGGTGGCCGCGGCCCTGGCTTTCTTCTCTGTCGGCCTCGCCTTCGCCAACGCCAACATCATGTTCAACCGCGCCTTTCAGAGCATGCAGCGGCCGCTGCTGCCCATGTACGTGAGCTTCGCCAACCTGGCGGTCACCGTGCTGCTGTGTTGGCTGCTGTACAAGCCCCTCGGGGTGGCGGGGATCACCCTCAGCATGGCCACGGTCTCGGCGCTCAACTTCTTCGCGCTGTTCTTTCTGCTGCGTCGGCGCGTGGGGCGCATCGACGGCCGCCGCATGGCCGGCGCGGCGGGCGGAGCCCTGATCTGCGCCGGCGCCCTGGCGGCCGTCTCCTGGGGAGTGTGGCGGGCGCTGGCCGGGTTCGCGGACGGCGGCTTCCTGCCGCTGCTCGCGGCGGTGCTGGCCGCGGTCGCCGCCGGGGCGGTCGTCTACATCGGTCTGGCAAAGGTGCTCAAGCTCGAAGAGCTCACCGCCGTGTGGCGCGTCCTCAGGCGGCGGCGCGGCGCGCCTGCCCCGAGCGCCGCGGAGTAGGCCGCCCGGCGGTTCGCGCGGTGCCCGGGGAGCGGGGGGCGGTGCCCGGGCGACCCGCCCGTCCGCAGCCTGTATCATTGGCGGTCGTGACTTCACTCGACCACATCCGCAACTTCAGCATCATCGCCCACATCGACCACGGCAAGTCGACGCTGGCCGACCGCGTCCTCGAGGTCACCGGCACGGTGGCCGCCCGCGACATGAAGGAACAGCTCCTCGACAAGATGGACCTGGAGCGCGAGCGCGGCATCACCATCAAGAGCCAGGCGGTGCGCATCGCCTACACGGCGCGCGACGGCCAGGAGTACCAGCTCAACCTCATCGACACCCCCGGGCACGTCGATTTCACGTATGAGGTCTCGCGCAGCCTCGCCGCTTGCGAGGGCGCCGTGCTGCTCGTCGACTGCACCCAGGGCGTGGAGGCGCAGACCGTCGCCAACGCGTATCTCGCCATCGACAACGACCTCGAGATCATCCCGGTGCTCAACAAGATCGATCTGCCGGCCAGCAACGTGCCCGAGGCCGAGCTGGAGCTCCATGAGCTCACCGGTGCGACGCACGACGAGATCCTCATCGTGTCGGCCAAGACGGGAGAGGGCGTGGAGGACGTGCTCGAGGCCGTGGTGGCGCGCACGCCGCCGCCGAAAGGCGATCCCGCGGCGCCGGCTCGCGCCCTCATCTTCGACAGTGAATACGACCAGTACCGCGGCGTGATCGCCTACGTACGCGTCGTGGACGGCGGTTTCTCGCGGCGTCAGGTCGTCACGATGATGGGCACGGGTCAGGAGGCCGAGATCGAGGAGCTCGGCTACTTCGGCCCCGAGATGAAGCCGACGGAGCGCCTTGAGACCGGCGAGGTGGGCTACATCATCACGGGCGTCAAGGACGTCGCCCAGGTGCGCGTCGGCGACACCATCATCGACAAGAAGCGGCCGGCCGCCGAAGGCCTGCCGGGCTACAAGGTCGTGCAGCCGATGGTGTTCACCGGGCTCTTCCCGACCGAGGGCGACAAGTTCGAGGAGCTGCGCGACGCCCTCGAGAAGCTCAAGCTCAACGACGCGGCCCTGATGTACGAGCCCGAGAGCTCGAACGCCCTCGGCTTTGGCTTTCGCTGCGGCTTTCTCGGCCTGCTGCACATGGACATCGTGCGCGAGCGCCTCGAACGCGAGTACGGCCTCGAGCTGCTGACGACGATGCCCAACGTGGAGTACCACGCCTACCTCACGAACGGCGCGATGGTCGTCGTGCGCAACCCCGCGCAGATGCCCGACGCGACGCACATCGATCACGTCGAAGAGCCCTTCGTCGCGGCCAGCATCCTCGTGCCCACCGAGTTCGTCGGCACGATCATGGAGCTCTGCCAGGGCCGCCGCGCCGACTTCGTCGACATGAAGTACCTCTCGCCGCAGCGCGTCGAGATGCACTACCGGCTGCCGCTCGGCGAGATCGTGCTCGACTTCTTCGACCAGCTCAAGACGCGCACCCGTGGCTACGCCTCCCTGGACTACGAGTTCCACGGCTACCGCAAGAGCGACCTCGTGAAGCTCGACATCCTGCTGGCCGGCGAATCGGTCGACGCGCTCTCGCTGATCGTCCCGCGCGAGCGCGCCCACCTGCGCGGCAAGGCGCTGGTCACCAAGCTGCGCCAGAAGATCCCGCGGCAGATGTTCGAGGTCGCCGTGCAGGCGGCCATCGGCAACCGCGTGGTGGCCCGCGAGACGGTCAAGGCGATGCGTAAGGACGTGATCGCCAAGTGCTACGGCGGCGACATCAGCCGCAAGCGCAAGCTCCTCGAGAAGCAGAAGAAGGGCAAGAAGCGCATGAAGCAGATCGGCACCATCGAGGTGCCGCAGGAAGCCTTCCTCGCCGTCCTCGAGCTCGATCCGGACGACGCGGGGCGCTGATGGGCCCCCGCCCGGGGCCGGAAGCGGCGCCGCGGCTGGTGGCGCCCGCCACCGGGTGCCAGGCCTCGTTTCTTGAGGCGCTCGGCGAGTATCACGCTGAGGGACGCCACGTGGACCTTCCCGCAGGCAAGCTCACCGACCCTGCGGAGCTCGCGCGCTACGTCGCGGCGCTGGCCGCGGGCGTCGAGAGGCCCGGCGAGGCCGACTTCTATCTGGCGGCTCTGGAGCAGCGTCCGGCGCCGACCCCGTGGCCGGACGGCTACGTGCCGCAGACGGTGCTCTGGTGGGTGGCCGGCGACGAGTATCTCGGGCGTCTCTCGATCCGTCATCGCCTGACCGCGCACCTGCTGCACGAAGGCGGCAGCATCGGTTTCGAGGTGCGGCCGAGCGCCCGGCGGCGAGGTCATGCCACGGCGATGCTCGCCGCGGCGTTGCCGCTCGCCGCGGCGCTCGGCGTCGACCCTGCGCGCCTCGACTGCGAGGCGGACAACGTCGCGTCACGAAGAGCGATCGAGAAGAACGGCGGCGTGCTCGACGAGGAGCGGGACAGCACGCTGTACTTCTGGATCCCGACGAAGTGACTGCCGTGGCTCGCGCGGGCGCGCTCCGAGCCTTCGAAGGGCACGTGCGCCACGTCTACGTGCACGTGCCGTTCTGCCGCGCGAAGTGCGACTACTGCGACTTCGCTTCGGCGCCCGTCGGCGACGCTCCCGACGCCGGCGTTCTCGACGGCTTTGTCGCCGGCGTCGCCGCCGAGTGGGAGCGTGAGCGCGCGGCGCACGACGTGCGCCGCCTCCACACGCTGTACCTCGGCGGCGGCACGCCCAGCCTGCTGGGGCCGGACCGGCTCGAGCGCTTGCTGGAGCTCTTCCGGCCTCACCTCACGCCGCATGCCGAGATCACCGTCGAGGCCAATCCCGAGGACGTGGACGAGGGGTTCGCGGCGTGGGCGGCGGCCGCGCCGGGCGCCGGCGGAGCCGGCGCGGCCCGCGGCCTCCGCGTCTCGCTGGGCGTGCAGAGCTTCAGCCCGGACCTGCGCGAAGCGCTCGGCCGCCGGGCACAGGCCGACCCGGCCGAGGCGTTCCTCAGACTACGCGCCGCCGGCGTGGCGAATCTGAGCGTCGATCTCATCCACGGCATCCCGGGTCAGACCATGGCCGCGCTGGACGCGGACCTGGCCGCGGTGCTCGACCTGGCTCCCGACCACATCTCCTGGTATGAGCTCACGCTCGCACCGGGCACGCCACTCGCGCGTCGCGCCCAGGGCCCCGTCGCGCCCTGCGATGAGGGCGATGGGCAGTCTGGCGGTACGCCCGCCGCCGCCTACGCGGCCACCGATACTCCTACCGGGGCCGCTGGCACCACTGGCGGTACCACTGGCGGCACCACTGGCGGTACCACTGGCGGCACCACTGGCGGTACCACTGGCGGCACCGCTGCCGCCGACACCACTGGCGGTACAACTGGCGGTACCACTCGTGGCGCCGCGGCTCCTGACGACTACGACGACCCCACCGACGATGCGCGCGCCGACTTCTACGAACGCGTCGTGCAGGCGCTGTCGCAGGCCGGCTACGACTGGTACGAGGTGAGCAACTTCGCGCTCCCGGGGCGCAAGGCGCGCCACAACCTGGCGTACTGGCGCGCGCGCCCGTATCTGGGCCTCGGGCCGGGCGCGGTGAGCACTGTCGGCGCGCGGCGCTGGACCAACCTCGCCGGCCCCGCGGCCTGGGCGGCGGCGCTGGCCGCGGGCGCGCGCCCGCCGCGCGAGGTCGAAGACCTGGGCGCGGCCACGCGCGCCCGTGAGCGCCTGCTGCTCGCCGCCCGCTGCGGCGCGCGTGCGCCGCTCTCCGAGCTGGCCGCCATCCTTGACTTCGCCGCCGCCGGCCCGCTCGCCGCCGCTGGATTGGTTTCCCTGCACAGTGGTACAATCCGGGTGACGCGAAAGGGGCGGTACGTGGCCGGAGCGGTTTGCGTGCGCCTGTTTCGCGATTGACGTTTAAGGGGTTGGATTTGGCGCTCAAACCACGGCAGGAGCGGGTGCTGCGGGTCGTCATCGAGGAGTACATCGCCTCGGGCGCGCCCGTCGGCTCGAAGTACCTCAGCGAGCACTTCGCCCTCGGCGCGGCGGCCTCGACGATCCGCAACGACCTCGCCGACCTCGAAGATATGGGCATGCTCGCGCACCGCCACACGTCGGCGGGGCGCCTGCCCACCGATGTGGGCTATCGGCACTACGTCGATGCCCTTCTCGGCGAGCGTCACGAGGCGCCGCCGCCGGTGGCCGTGGAGCGCGACCGCGCGCGCAGCGAGATCGACGACGCGCTCCGCGAGACCGCCGAGGCGCTGTCCCGGGTCACCGAGCTGCTGGCCGTCGTGTCCGCGCCGGCGGTGACCACGTCCATCGTCCGCCACATCGAGATCCTCTCGCTGCAGCCGCACGTGGTGATGGTCGTCATCATCACCACCTCGGGCCAGGTCACGAAGCGCACCTACACGCTCGCCGAGGCAGTCGATGAGGGCCTCACCGAGTTCGCGCGCGTGTATCTCAACGAACGTCTGGTGGGCGCGCAGCTCGGCACGCGGCGCGCGGCCGGGGCCTTCGAGAGCCTCGACCTGCGGCCCAAAGAACGCGCCTTCCTCGACACCGTGCGCCCGGCCTTCGAGACGCTCGGCGCGGGCGACGTGGAGGGCCTCCACCTCGGCGGCGCCTCGCGCCTGCTCGACAACCTCACGCGCGAGGGCGCCGGCCACCTCAGCGAGGTCCTCGAGATGCTGGAGCAGCGCTACAACCTGCTGGAGCTGCTCTCCGAGGCGCTGCGCGAGGACGGCGTCTATCTGCGCATCGGCCACGAGATGACGCCTCCGTCGCTGCAGGAGTGTTCGCTGGTCGCCGCCAACTACGGCGTCGCCAACCGCAATCTCGGCACGGTGAGCGTGCTGGGCCCCACGCGCATGGACTACCAGCGCGTCATCGGCGCCGTGCGCGCCACCGCCGACAGTCTGAGCACATACCTCGAAGAGATCTGGTGAACCCGTGACCTCCCTCCGTTCATGAAGCGCGACTACTACGACGTGCTCGGCGTGCCCCGCGACGCCGGGCAGGACGAGATCAAGAAGACCTTTCGCAAGCTGGCCCGCCAGTGCCACCCGGACGTCAACCCCGGCGATCCCGACTGCGAGGCGCAGTTCAAGGAGGCCGCCGAGGCCTACGAGGTCCTCAGCGACGTCGATACGCGCGCCGCCTACGACCGCCATGGCTTCGACGGCCTCAAGGGCCGCCACATGACCGATTTCGAGCACGTCGGCTTCAACGACCTCTTCAACATCTTCTTCGGCGGCGGCATGTTCGACTCCGTGCTGCGCGACGCCGGCGGGATGTGGGGCGCCGCCTCCGGCGGCGCCCCGGCGCCGCGCGGCGACGACATCGAAGTCGGTCTGGAGCTGACCCTGGCCGAGGCCGTGTTCGGCGTCTCCCACGACGTCGAGGTCACGGCCGAGGCTCACTGCGCGACCTGCGGCGGGAGCGGCGCCCGTCCGGGCACCGGGCGCGACACGTGCCCGCAGTGCCACGGCAGCGGCCGCATGCGCGAGGTGTCGAGCCTCGGCGGCTTCGGCCAGTTCGTGCGCACCAGCACCTGCAACGTGTGCCGCGGCCGAGGCAGTATCGTCAACGATCCTTGCGCGGACTGCCGCGGCGCCGGCCGCGTGCGCGGCGTGCGCACGGTCACTGTGCAGGCGCCGGCCGGCATCGCCGACGGGCAGCGCCTGCGCCTGACCGGGGAGGGCGGCGCCGGCGCCCAGGGCGGCAGGTCCGGCGATCTCTACGTGTCCATCTCCGTGGAACCGCACGAGCACTTCACGCGCCACGGCGACGACCTCATCTATCGGCTCGACGTGACGATGGTCGAGGCGGCCCTGGGTACCACCGCCTACGTGCCGGCGCTCGACGGCGACATCGAGGTCGAGGTGCGTCCGGGCACCCAGCCGGGCGAAATCAAGACCTATCGCAACAGGGGCGTGCCGGCCCTGCAAGGCTACGGGCGCGGCGACCTCAAGGTGGTCGTCAACGTGCAGGTGCCGCGGCGCCTGAGCGCCGAGCAGCACGAGGCCCTCGAGCAGTTCGCGGAGCTCACCGACGACGCCGACTACGAGCCCGACCGGAGCTTCTTCGACAAGGTGCGGGCCGTCTTTCGCCAGTGACGCGCACCCGGTACACGCGGTACACGCTGCGGCTGAAGCCCGTCGCGGCGGCCGCGCAGGCGGCCGCGGCTGCGGAAGCGCAGCCGGTCGACGACTGGTCGGGGGCCGCCGCCTACGTGCGCGGCCCCGATCCGGCGGCCCTGGACTACGCGCACCCCGAGGCCGTGGACATCATCGGCGCGCTGCAGCCGGCGGGCTGGCAGGAGGCCGACGGCGGCGACACGCTGACCTTCTGGCTGACCGAAGGCGCCGAGGCGAACGCGCCCGCGGCGTCGGCGCTGGCGCGGCTCGGGGCGCTCGGCGCTTTCGAGGTGTCGCGCGAGCGTCCGGGCTGGGAGGACGCCTGGCGCCGCTTTCACACGCCGCGCGTGGTCGGGCGGCTCTACGTGCGCCCGCCCTGGTCCCCGGCCCGCGACGATCTGCTCGACGTGGTCGTCGAGGCGGGTCGCGCCTTCGGTACCGGCGGTCACGCGACCACGCGCCAGTGTCTGGAGGAGATCCAGAGCATCCCGCAGGGGTCGCTGCTCGACTTGGGCTGCGGCTCCGGCGTGGTGTCGTTGGCGGCGCTGAGGCTTGGCTTCGCGCCGGTGTGCGGCATCGACATCGATCCAATTGCCGTGCACGCCGCCGCCGGCAACGCCGCCCTCAACGGTCTGGCGCCGACCTTCTTCGAGGGCGACGCCACCGATCCGCGCTGCGAGCTGCCCGTGGCCGACACGGCGGTCGCCAATCTCGCGCTCGCTCCCATCCTGCGGCTGGCGCGCCGCTTCGCGCCGGGCGCCGACGGCGGCGCCCGCGCGCCGCGGCCCGCGCATCTGTTGCTCGCCGGGCTGCTGGTGGAGCAGGGCGAGCAGGCCGCCGCCGCGTACCCCGGCTACCGGGCGGCGCGGCGGCGCGACGACGGCACGTGGCTGATGCTGCACCTCACGAGCGTCGCATGACCAGCGTCGCGAGCGCCTTCGTGGGCTGCAAGGTCAGCCAGGCGGACGGCGAGGAGGCGCTCGCCGAGCTGACGGCCGCGGGCCTGCGCCCGGTGGGCGTCGGCGACGCGGCCGACGTGGTCGTGGTGCACACCTGCTGCGTGACCGCCGAGGCGGAGCGCAAGTCGCGGCGCCTGGTGCGGCGCCTGGCGGGGGACGGCAGGCGCGTCATCGTCGCGGGGTGCGCCGCGGCGCTCCGCCCCGCGCAGTTCGACGGCCCCGGCGTCGAAGTGGCGCCGCGGCCCGACTGGGCGGCGGTGGCGGCGGCGAGCGCCGCGCAGGGACCGCCGCCGCGGGACGCCGCCCGCCCGCCGGCCGCATGCCGGCCCGCCGCCGGCCCGCCGCGCACGCGCACGCGCTTCGTGCTCAAGGTCCAGGACGGCTGCGCGGGGCGCTGCAGCTACTGCGTCGTGAGACTGGTGCGCGGGTCGCCGCGCAGCACGCCGCTGCAGGGCGCCCTCGCGGCCGCCCGCGCCGCCCTCGCGCGTGGCTGCGGCGAGGTCGTGCTCAGCGGCATCGACCTCGGCGCCTGGCGCGACGGCGAGCGGCGCCTGCCGGACCTCGTCCTCGCGCTCGCCGAGCTGCCGGGCCTGGCGCGCCTGCGCCTCTCGTCGCTGGAGCCGCGCCACCTCGACGAGCGTCTGCTGGAGGCGCTCGCGCAGCCCCGCGTGGCGCGCCACCTGCACGTGCCGCTGCAGTCCGCCGACGACGCCGTCCTCGCCGCCATGCGCCGGCCCACCACGTTCGCGCAGTACTCCGCCGCGGCCGCGCGCATGCAGGCGCGTCTCGGCGACTGTATGCTCAGCACGGACGTGATCGTCGGCTTTCCCGCCGAGGACGAGGCCGCCTTCGGGCGCACGCTGGCGGCCCTCCAGAGCGGCCTGTTC
>JBAXRL010000054.1:0-11628 GCA_037131205.1 Actinomycetes bacterium
CGGCGGCCGGAGGCGTCGGGCTCGCCGAGCTCCATGCGCAGCATCTCGATGCCGGCGACCTTGTGGGCGGCGTCGGTGACGACGCGCACCGGCGCGCAGAGCAGCTCCAGCTTGACGCCCTCTTCCTCGGCCTCGTCGACCTCGGTATGGTGAGCGGGCATCTCCTTGCGCGAACGGCGGTACAGGCAGGTGACTTCCTTGGCGCCCTTGCGCACCGAGGTGCGGCAGGCGTCCATGGCGGTGAAGCCGCCGCCGATGACGGTGACCTTGTTGCCGACGTGGACCTCACCGTTGAGCTCGAGGTCGCCGAGAAAGTCGACGGCGGTGACCACGCCCTCGGCGTCTTCGCCGGGGATGCCCATGTCGTTGGAGTCGAAGGCGCCCAAGGCGAGGAACACCGTGTCGTAGCCCTCGCCGAAGAGGTCCTCCATCTGGTAGTCGACGCCGAGGCGGCTGTTCACCTGGATCTCGACGCCCATGCGCCACAGCACGTTGATCTCTTTGTCGAGGAGGTCGCGCGGCAGGCGGTAGCTGGGGATGCCGTAGCGCAGCATGCCGCCCGGCTTGGGCAGCGCCTCGAAGATCTTGACGGAATGCCCCTCGAGCCGGGCGTAGAAGGCGGCGGCGAGGCCGGCGGGCCCGCCGCCGACGATGGCGATGCGCTTGCCGGTGTCGGCCTTCGGCTCGACCGGCAGCAGCAGCTCGCCGGTCTGCTCCTCGTCGATGGTCTGGTCGGCCATGAAGCGGTGGAGCTGGCAGATGGTGATGGGGTGCTCCACCAGCTGCCGGCGGCACGGGCCCTCGCAGGGCCGCGGGCACACGCGCCCCAGCACGGCCGGGAAGGGCAGGTCCTCGCGCAGCTTGCGCACCCCGTTCTTGTAGTCCTTGTGGGCGACGTACTCGAGGAACTGCGGGATCTTGATGTGCGTGGGGCAGGCGTCGCGGCAGGGCGGCGTGCAGAACGAGTTGTGGTCGCTGAGGAGCAGCTCAAGGTACAGGTGGCGCATGGCGCGCACCTTGTCGGTGTTGGTGCGCACCACCATGCCGTCGGCGACCGCCGTGGAGCAACTGGTCGGCATCTTGCGCGCGCCCTCGACCTCGACGATGCACATGCGGCAGGCCGAGGTCGCCGGCAGGCGCGGCTCGTAGCACAGCGTCGGGATGTGGATACCGATGCGCTGCGCCGCCTCGAGGACCGTGTCGCCGCGCTCGCAGGCGACCTCCTGGCCGTCGATGGTCAGGAGCACCTGGTCGGGGCGCGCCTGGGTGCGCGTGATGTCGTCGACGGTGGTGGCCATCGTCCTCTCAGGCTCCCTGACCGGCGACCATCGCCGCCTGCTCGATGCCCGAGTGCACCTTGACCGCGTCGAACTTGCACACCTGGCGGCAGGTGTCGCACTTGATGCAGTTGCCCACGTCGATCACGTGGAGCTGCTTCTTCTCGCCGCTGATGCAGCTCGTGGGGCACTTCTTGGCGCAGAGCATGCAGCCGGTACAGGCCTCGGCGTCGATGTAGTACGTGATCAGCGCCTTGCACTTGCCGGCCGGGCAGCGCTTCTCGTTCACGTGCGCCTCGTACTCCTCGCGGAAGTACTTGATGGTGGTGAGCACGGGGTTGGGCGCCGTGCCGCCGAGCGCGCACAGCGTGCCGTCGATGATGTAGTGGCTGAGCTCCTCGAGCAGTTCGATGTCGCCCTGCCGGCCGTCGCCGGCGATGATGCGGTCGAGGGTCTCGAGCATGCGCTTGGTGCCGAGGCGGCAGGGCACGCACTTGCCGCACGACTCCTTCTGCGTGAAGTCGAGGAAGAAGCGCGCCAGGTCGACCATGCAGGTCTCTTCGTCGACCACGACCATGCCGCCGGAGCCGACGATGGCGCCGGTCGCGGCGAGGCTCTCGTAGTCGACCGGCGTGTCGAGAAGGCTCTCCGGGATGCACCCGCCGGAGGGGCCGCCGAGCTGCACGGCCTTGAACTTCTTGCCGTCCTTGATGCCGCCGCCGACGTCGAAGATGACGTGGCGCAGCGTGGAGCCCATGGGCACTTCCGCGAGCCCGCCGTTGACGAGCTTGCCGGCGAGGCTGAACGCCTTGGTGCCGCGGCAGTGCTCGACGCCCAGCGCCGCGTAGGCCTCGGCGCCGTGCATGATGATCCAGGGGATGTTGGCGAAGGTCTCGACGTTGTTGATGTTGGTGGGCTTGCCCCAGAGGCCGGAGACCGCCGGAAACGGCGGGCGCGTGCGCGGCATGCCGCGCTTGCCCTCGATGCTGGCGATGAGCGCGGTCTCCTCGCCGCAGACGAAGGCGCCGGCGCCCAGCTTGAGGTGCACATTGAGCTCCCAGCCGGCGCCGAACGCGTCCTTGCCGAGGTAGCCGCGCGCTTCGGCGTCGGCGACGGCCTTGGTGAGGCGCTTGACGGCCAGCGGGTACTCGGCGCGCACGTACACGTAGCCCTCGTGCGCGCCGATCGCGTAGCTGCCGATGATCATGCCCTCGATGACGGCGTGCGGGTCGCCCTCGAGGATGGAGCAGTCCATGAACGCCCCGGGGTCGCCCTCGTCGGCGTTGCAGATGATGTACTTCTCGTCGCTCCGGCTCTGGCTGGCGAACTTCCACTTGACGCCCGTGGGGAAGCCGGCGCCGCCGCGGCCGCGGATGCCCGAGTCGGTGACGTGTTCGATGATCCACGCGGGCGTCTTTTCGGTGAGGGCCAGGCGCGCGGCTTCGTAGCCGCCGCGCGCCTCGTACTCCTCGATGCTCTCGGGGTCGATGACGCCCACGTCGCGCAGGGCGATGCGCGTCTGCTGCTTGTAGAAGCCGATCTCGTGCCAGTCGCGGATGCGCTCACCGGTCTGGGCGTCCTTGTAGAGGAACCTCTCGACCGGCGCGCCGCCCTTGAGGTGCTCCTCGACGACCCTGCTCACGTCGTCGGGGCGCAGGTGGCCGTACATGGTGTCGTCGCTGAGCACGACCACCGGGCTCATGGAGCAGAGGCCGTGGCAACCGATGATCGAGACCTCCACGCGCTCGCCGAGGCCGGCCGCCTGGACCTCCTGGACAAAGGCGTCGTGGACGGCCAGGGAGCCCGCGAACACGCAGGCCGTGCCGGTGCAGACGGTGACGCGGTAGCCGCCGTCCGGCCGCTCGGCGACGCGCACGTTGCGGGCCTCGGCGTCTTGCACTGTGATCTCGTCAGCCATGGTGTCTGCGCTCAGCCTTTCTCGGCGCCGACTTCGTGCATGAAGTCGCGGATGATCTTGCGCGTCTTGTCGGGGGTGAGGCCGCCGTAGGTCTGGTCGCCGATGCGCATCACCGGCGCCTGAGAGCAGGCCCCCATGCAGGCCACCGAGGAAAGCGTGAACTTCATGTCGGTGGTGGTCTTGCCGTCGGCGACGCCGAGCTCTTCTTCCAGGGCCTCGGTGATCTGCACGGCCCCCGCCACGTGGCAGGCCGTGCCGTGGCACACGTCGATGATGTACTCGCCCACCGGCGAGAGGCGGAACTGGTTGTAGAAGCTGGAGACGCCGTAGATCTGCGACAGCGACACGCCGGTCTGCAGCGAGACCTCCTGGAGCGCGAGGCGCGGCAGGTAGCCGTAGGCCTCCTGCGCGTTCTGCAGCATGGCGATGAGGCCGGTGCCGTGCGCGTAGTAGTCGTCGAGCACCGGCTGCAGCGGCTGGAGGTCGACGTCGGGCTGCGCGGCGATACGCGCCTCGGCGATACGCGCCGCGTTGGGCACGGGCAGCTGGTACTTGCTGGTGTAGTTGACGCGGATCACCTGTACCGGGCAGTTGCTCTCGCAGAGCGTGCAGGCGCGGCAGCGCGGCTCGCCGCTGGAGGGGTCGATGGCCACGCGGAAGAGGCCGCGGCTGCGCTCGGGCAGGCGCTCGCGCTCCTCGGGGTACTGCACGGTGATCAGCTTCATCGGCAGGTGCTTGAGGGTGGTGCGCATGGCCTTGAACATGCCGAGCATCAGGCGTTCACCACCGGGAGACGGTCGCGCTGCCGGCGCAGGCGCCACTTGAGGATGGGGTCAAAGAGGCCCACGAACGCCAGGAGCGCGATCCAGCTGAACACGGCCATGCCCCACTTCCACTGCGGGACCCACAACATGACGGCCGCGGTCGCGAGGATGTTGAGCAGGCCCAGCGGGATGAGGATCTTCCAGGCGAACGCCATGAGCTGATCGACCTGCAGACGCGGCAGCGACAGCCGGATCCAGACCAGCGCGAAGACAAGGATGTAGGTCTTGATCAGGAACCAGATGAGGCCGATCCACGACACGCCCCAGAAGACGACGGCGTCGGCGAACGGCCCCTGCCAGCCGCCGAAGAAGAGCGTGACGGTGACCATCGACATGATGGTCAGGCCGGCGTACTCGTTGAGGAAGAACATGCCGAAGCGCATCCCCGAGTACTCGGTGCCGTACCCGGAGACCAGCTCGGACTCGGACTCGGGCAGGTCGAAGGGCCCGCGGTTCAGCTCGGCGATGGAGGCGATGTAGAAGATGAGAAACGTGAAGGGCGCGTAGAACGCGATCCACTGGTAGTCGGCCTGGGCGGCGACGACGTCGGTGATGCGCAGGGAGCCCACCACCATGGCGACGACGAGCAGGCCAAGGATCATCGGGATCTCGTAGGAGATCATCTGGGCGGCGGCGCGCAGCGCCCCGACCAGCGAGTACTTGTTGCGCGACGACCAGCCGCCGAGAAGGATGGCCATGGTCGTGAAGCCGGTGATGGCGACGATGAAGACGAGCCCGACGTCGAGCTCGGTGGCCGCCATGCCGCCGGTGTACGGGATGACCAGCTGGATGGCCACGGCGCCGAACATGACCATGATCGGCGCCAGCGTGAAGAGCACGGGGTCGGCGAGAAGCGGGCGAAAGTCCTCCTTGCCCATCATCTTGAAGGCGTCGGCGACGCTCTGCAGCACGCCGTGCGGCCCGGTGCGGTTGGGGCCGTGGCGATCCTGCATGAAGGCCAGGACGCGGCGCTCGAAGACGATGTTGACGAGCGCCGCGACGAACACCACCGCGTAGGCGATGACGACGAAGAGGACGGCGCGGAGGATGCCGAGGAAGATGTCCACCTTAGCGGTCGATGCCTCCGAGGACGAGATCGATGCTGCCCGAGATGGCCACCGCGTCGGCGATCTTGTTGCCGCGCAGCAGCTTAGGGAAAAGCTGCAGGTTGCAGAAGCAGGGGTCGCGGAACTTGAGCCTGTACGGGTACCGCGACCCGTCGCTGACGATGTAGGTGCCGTACTCGCCGCGCGGGTTCTCCTGGCCGGTGTAGCACGCGCCGGGCGGCGGCGTGATGACGTAGGGGGCGCGCAGAGAGCCGAGCTGCACGGGGCCTTTGGGCAGCATGTCGAGCGCCTGCTCGACGATCTTGACCGACTCGCGCATCTCGTCCATGCGCACCTGATAGCGGTCGAAGACGTCGCCGTGGCTCTGCAGGCAGACCTCGAAGTCGAGCTCGGGGTACACGGAGTACGGGCGCGTGCGCCGCAGGTCGTGGGCGACGCCCGAGGCGCGCGCGCACGGACCGGTGATGCCGTAGTCGATGACGTCCTGCTGCGTGATGACGCCCTTGCCCACGCAGCGCTGCAGGAAGATGGCGTTGTCCTGCACCAGCGACTCGTACTCGTCGATGAGCTTGGGCAGGCGCTTCATGAGGTCGCGGCATTTCTCGACCCAGCCGTCGGGCAGGTCGTAGCGCAGCCCGCCGAAGCGGAAGTAGTTGAACATCATGCGCGCGCCGCTGACCTCCTCGAGGAGGTCGAGGATGTACTCGCGGTCGCGGAACATGTAGAAGACCATGGCCGTGCCGAGCGGCGCCAGGTCGGCGGTGAAGGTGCCGACGGCGACCTGGTGGCTGGCGATGCGGTTGAGCTCGGCCATGATGACGCGGATGAACTCCGCGCGCCGCGTCGGCCGGATGCCGGCGAGCTTCTCGACGGTCATGACGTAGCCCCACTCGCAGTTCATGCCGGCCACGTACTCGGTGCGGTCGACGATGGGGATGTACTGGTAGTACGTGCGCTTCTCGGCGAGCTTCTCTTTGCAGCGGTGCAGGTAGCCGATGACGGGGATGACGTCTTTGACGAGCTCCCCGTCGAGGGTGACCACGAGCCGCAGCACGCCGTGCGTGCTGGGGTGCTGCGGCCCCATGTTGACGACCACCTCGTTGAAGGCCAGGCCCTCGACGTTGGAGCCTTCGCCGCGGGCCGTCGACTCTTCGATGCGCTGCAGGGCGAGCTTGACGGCCTCGTCGGGCGCGGCCGTGGCGAACTGGTCAGGCATGCGGGTGGTTCTCCACGAGGTCGACGTAGTCCTTGCGCAGAGGGTGCCCGACGAAATCGTCTTTGAGCAGGATGCGGCGCAGGTCGGGATGACCGAGGTACCTGATGCCCACCATGTCCCACGACTCGCGCTCGTGCCAGTCGGCGGCCGGCCACACATCGCAGACGGTGTCGACCTCGGCCTTGGCCTTGGGCACCTCGACGTGGAGCTCGAGGTACGTGTTGGTCTTCCATGAGTACACGTGGTACACGCTCTCGAGGTGCCTGACGTGATCGACACCGGCGACGAAGTTGAGCGTCTGGTAGCCGATCTCGGGGTGCGCCTTGAGGCGCCGCGCCACGTCCTTGAGCGCGGCGCGCTCGCAGCGCGCCACGACCGTGTCCGGCTCCTGCACGCGCACGTCCGTGAGCTCGGCGGCGAAGTCCGCGACCAGGCGGGCGGCGATGGCATTCATGTCCATGGGGTTGGTGCCGATCTCGAGGCCCACCGTCAGACCTCCTTGCCGGCGGCCGGCGCCGGGGTCGCGACGGCCGGCTTTGGGGTCTCCGCGACGAACTTGTGCTGCTGGATCTTGACCTGCAGCTCCAGCAGCCCCTGGAAAAGCGCCTCGGGGCGCGGCGGGCAGCCCGGGATGTAGACGTCGACGGGCACGATCTTGTCGACCCCGTTGACCACGTTGTAGCCGTCGTAGAAGGGCCCGCCGCTGGTGGCGCAGGCGCCCATGGCGATGACCCACTTGGGCTCCGACATCTGGTCGTAGAGGCGCTTGAGCACCGGCGCCATCTTCTCGTTGACGGTGCCGGCGACGATCATGAGGTCGCACTGGCGCGGCGTGGGCCGAAAGACCTCCATGCCGTAGCGCGCCACGTCGAAGCGCGCGAAGCCGGAGCTCAGCATCTCGATGGCGCAGCAGGCGAGACCGTAGGTGAACGGGAAGACAGAGTGCGAGCGCGCCCAGCTGAAGATGAAGTCGGCGGTCGTGGTGATGACGTTGGGCTCCTGGAAGTGCTCCAGCTTGGGGTAGCGCATCAGGCCCACTCCAGGGCGCCCTTGCGCCAGGCGTAGAGCAGCCCGAAGCCCAGCACGGCGATGAAGAGGAGCATCTCGACGAACCCGGCCGTGCCCAGGGTGCGGAACACGAGCGTCCAGGGGAACAGGAACACGGCCTCCACGTCGAAGACCAGGAACAGCAGCCCGAAGACGTAGTAGCGCACCGCGAACGGCGCCCACGGGTTGCCCACCGGCGGGATGCCGCACTCGTAGGGCGCCAGCTTCTCCGCCGTGAGATGGCTCGGATTGATGAGCTTGGAGAAGAGCAGAATGAGCACGACGAGAGCACCGCCGGCGGCGATGAAGAGCCAGACATAGATCCAGTTGGTGAGGTATGTGCTCGTCATGCGAAAATGGAGACTCGCCCGCCGGCCACCCGAGACCGGGGCGAGTCGTCCGGGCGCAATATACCAAACGCCGCGCGCGCGGCGCAACAATCGCGGCGCGCGCGGCGCGACTCATCGGGGAACCTCCCGGGGTATCCCCGGCTCATCGAATGCGTGCAGGTATTTCTGCTCGCCGCGCGACGGTCTGGCCGGCCTTCGGGCACGGATCCGGGCACGCGCCCGGGCTCGCGTTGACCGCCGTCGCGGGCCGCCCTAAGATGAAACGGCTAGATACCCCCCGGCCCAAAGGACTCCCCCCGTGAGCGTCGGTCCGCTGGAGATCGTGATCGTGCTCGTCCTTGCGCTGCTGATCTTCGGCCCCAAGGGGCTGCCGCAGGCGGGCAAGAGCCTGGGCCACGCCATGCGCGAGTTTCGCAAGGCCACGCAGACAGCGCGCACCGAGCTCGGCCTCGATGAGGTCGCTGAGGGCGTCAAGGATCTCAAGTCGTCGATGAGCGTCGATCTCGGCCTCAGCGACATCAAGTCGTCCATGAGCATCGACCTCAAGGCCGCCGCGTTGGGGGCGGCCGTCCTCGGGCCGCCGGCCGACAAGCCGGTGCCCGTGGCGGCCGCGGGCAGCGACACCACGCCGCTGGAGGCGGCCGCCGAGCCGGCCATCGACGAGCCCGCGGCGGCCGAGTCGCCGGCGGCCGAGTCGCCCGTGGCGGCTCAACCCGCGGCCGCCGGCCGCGACGACGCCTGAGCCGCGATGCCCGCCAAGGTCGACGACCGGTTCACTCTGTTCGAGCACCTCGACGAGCTGCGCAAGCGGCTCATGTGGGCGATCGTCGCCCTCGCCGTGGGCGTGATCGTGGCGGCCGTGTTCAACAGCCTCGTGTTCGACCTGCTGCTCTACCCCCTCAAGCAGGTGCCGAACCTGGATCCCGCGGCGTACAAGCTCACCACCTTCAGCCCCGCCGAGCCGTTCATGACCAGCCTCAAGATCTGGGTGGTCGTCGGCATCATGCTCGCCGCACCGTTTCTCATCTGGCAGATGTGGGCCTATGTGGGGCCGGCGTTCACGAGCACGGAGAAGCGCTATTTCTACCCCGTGGTCATCGCCACGACCGCCCTCTTTCTCGGGGGCGTCGTCTTCGGCTACCTGATCGTGCTGCCCAAGGGCCTGCAGTTCCTGCTCGGCTTCGGCAGCGGCAACTTCAACATCCAGAACCGGGCCAGCGACTACTTCACCTTCGTCGCGCTCTTCGTGCTCGCCTTCGGGGCGGTGTTCGAGATGCCGGTCGTCCTCGTGCTCCTCGCCAAGGTGGGCGTGATCGACGACAGGTTCCTGCGCAAGCATCGCCGCTACGCTATCCTCATCTGCGCGATCGTCGCGGCGGTGATCACGCCCAGCCAGGACGCCTTCTCGATGCTGGCCATGTTCATCCCGCTGGTGATTCTGTACGAGATCTCCATCCCGCTGGCCCGCCTGGTGCAGCCGAAGAGGGCAGCCGACGCCGGCGGCGAAGATGCCGGCGACGACCCCGACGACCTGAGCCGCGCCCCTGCGTGAACGCCGCCGGCGGCTCGCGCGTCTTCCAGCGAGTAGAATGGTGAGCCATGGCTGACTACACTCGATACCGCACTCGCGGCGACGACACGCTGCGGCGTGGCCGCGCGCGCCGGCAGAAGATCACCGCCAAAAAGAAGCGCCGGTTCCTCTGGCTGAAGATCACCGCCGTCGCCGTCCTGCTGCTGGTCATCGTCGTGCTCGGCATGGCCGCCGGCGCCATCTTCGCGCTCTCGCGCAACCTGCCCACGCTGGAGGAGCTGCGCAAGCGCCCCAACGCCGCGAACACCACGATCTACGACCGCCACGGCGAGGTGATCGCCGAGTTGCACGGCGCCGAGAACCGCGTGCTCGTGCCCAGCAACGAGATCCCGGACGTCATGAAGCAGGCCACCGTGGCCGTGGAGGACGAACGCTACTACACGCACCACGGCGTCGACTTCCAGGGCGTGGCGCGCGCCATGGTCGAGAACCTCCGCGCCGGAGGCGTCGTCCAGGGCGGCTCGACGATCACCGAGCAGTACGTGAAGAACGCCTACGTCGGCAACGAACGCACCTACACACGCAAGCTCCGCGAGGCGGTGCTCGCCTGGCAGCTCGAGGACCAGTGGTCCAAAGACAGGATCCTCGCCGAGTACCTCAACACCGTGTACTACGGCGCCGGCGCCTACGGCGTCGAGGCCGCGGCGCTCACGTACTTCCACGTGCGCGCCGCGGGGCTCAACCTGCAGCAGGCGGCCCTGCTGGCCGCGTTGCCCAAGTTCCCCACCCAGTACTCGCCGACCACAGACCCGAAGCTCGCCAGGGAGCAGCGCAACAAGGTGCTCCAGCTCATGGCCGACCAAGGCTACATCACGCCGCAGAGGGCGCTCAGGACAAGCCAGAAGAAGATCGGCGTGTACCCGCATCCGCCGTCGCTGAACAACGACATGGCCGACTACTTCACAGATTACGTCACGCGCGTGCTCACCAAGAAATACGGCTCCCGCATGGTGTTCGAGGGCGGCCTCAGGGTGTACACGAGCATCGACATGACGTGGCAGCGCGAAGCCATCGACGTCATCAAGAGCACGACCGGGCCGCTGAACTTCGGCTTCAAGCCTTCAGCGGCCCTCGTCGCCATCGATCCCCGCAACGGTTACATCCGCACCATGGTCGGCGGCCTCGACTACAAGAAGCAGAAGTTCAACCTCGCCTGGCAGGCCAGGCGTCAGCCGGGCTCGTCGATGAAGCCCTTCGTGCTCACCGCGGCGGTGCTGCAGGGCATGAACCCCGACACCACCTACTATTCGTCCCAGAGCCCGATCGTGATCCCCATGGGCGCCTACGCCGCGCCGTGGGTCGTCAACGGCGACGGCCCCGGCGGGCCCGAGAGCGTCTCGGCGGCCACCACCATCTCCGACAACGTCGTCTTCGCGCAGCTCAGCGTCGACGTCGGCCCCGACAACACGATCGCGGTCGCGCGCAAGATGGGTATCACCAGCCCGCTCGACGCCGTACCGTCCATCACGCTCGGCACCTCGGGCGTGACGCCGCTCGAGATGGCCGACGCCTACGCCACCCTGGCGAGCGGCGGCATCCACCACCCGCCGCAGGCGATCGTCAAGGTCGTGCTGCCCAACGGCCGCATCGACTGGAAACCCAGGACGAAGGGCCACAGGGCGATCCCGGCCGGCGTCGCCAGCGTCGTCACGCAGTGTCTGGAGCGCGCCGCCACCAGCGGCACCGGCGCACCGTCCGGCGCGTACTTCCCTTATACGCGCGCCGGCAAGACAGGCACCGCTGAGAACGGGTGGGACGTGTGGTTCGTCGGGTATACGCCGCAGCTGGCAGCCTCCGTGTGGATGGGCGATGCAGTCAGAAACTCGCCCATGGACGGCGCCTACGGCGGCACGTACTGCGCGCCGATGTGGGCCAGGTTCTTCGCCGCCGCGCTCAAGGACCAGCCCCACCCCAGCTTCGCTACGGTACCGTGGATCTTCAGCCCGTGGCACGGCAAGATGCAGGGCATGTCGCCGGCGGCATCGCCCTCGGCGTCCTCCAGCGCTTCGCCGTCGCCGGGGCCGACGAAGACCATCAAGCCGACGGTCCAGCCCACGGCCCAGCCCACGGTCCCGCCGACCCCCCAGCCCACGCCGACGGCGCCCAAGCCCACGCCGACGGCGCCACAGCCTACGCCGACGGCGCCGCAGCCCACGCCTTCGCAGCGCATCGGCGTGAGGGCGGCCATCGCGACGGCTGCGCCCTCCACCACGGGGGACGGCTCGAAGGGGCTGGCCGGCGCGGCCGCAGGCTGGTTCGCCGGCCTCTTCGGCTTCTAGAGCTCCGCGCTCACCAGCTCTCGTAGCGCTCGGAGCCCTTGCGGTACTCCTTGACCTCC